>CANRQG010000069.1 GCA_947632735.1 uncultured Bacilli bacterium
GCAGAAGGATAATATGGCTTTGATTGAGTGTGTCTTGCAGAGGGAAGATAACCTGTATGATACTCAGGAAGCTATGCAAAATGTAGAAGCCTTCTTTAAGACACAAGTCTCTGTATTTGATGCGGCGGTAAAGTTTGATCAGGATCTGCGTAATGATCTGGACTATATCAAGAAGGAGGAAGAGACAAATCAGGCACTGAACACAATCCGCCTGATCACCATGATTCCGGCAAACGGAAAATATGATTACAAGAGGATTCCGGAGTTGAATGGCCTGATGGCAAAGGTGAAGGCATCCCATGATATCATGCTGGAAGCCAAGAGAACGGAACTTCTGGAAGTTGTCCGCCAGTGTATGGCGGAGATTCACCAAGCGATGGATAGTGGCAATCCGATGGCTAAGTCTATTAGCGAAAAGGCGGATATCTACTATGCACAGCAGAAAGAAAAGATCGCAGAGACGACAAGTCTGGCATTGATGGAAGGCTTCCCGATTCCGATGTGGAACTACAGGGATGATGCAGTTTCAAAGATTGAGACTAGCAAACAGCCACCCAAGCCAGTGAATCCTCTACAGAAAGCTGATGATAAACCGGTAGTGAAGAAGACGTATAAGCCTATCTTCCGCCAGTCGCTTCTGAAGGCGGCAAGACTGGAAAGCGACGCTGAGATCGATGCATATGTGGACAAACTGAGGGATCAGCTAAAGACACTGCTGAAAGGATCTGACGGTATCGATCTTAAGTAAAGGAGAGCCAAGCATGGACAAGAATTAGGGTAGGAAACGTGAGGTGTGTGTAGGGAAATATATCTTGTGAGGGACATATCATTCGATGACAATGGATAGTTTACATAAAGAATTTTTAAGTTTATAGTAGATTTGGAGGGAGATGTAAGAAATGGCCAGGATAAATGCAAATCGCAAAAATTACAAAGGAGCTTATAAAAAACATGCTTATACATATGAGAAATTGCAAGATGGAAGCGATATCACAAAAAGGCTTATTCTTTGTTATTGTGTAGAAAGTGGGTTGAAATATTTAATTATGGAAGATAGGAGAATAGTTAAAATTTCACAGGCAGATGAAGAAATTTCCAAAATATTAGGCTCCCATGATTTTAAGGTTTTATTGAAAGCTTTAAGGAGAGCAGGAGCATATCAATTTAAAGATTTTCAAACAGAATATGGAGATACTGTAAATACAGAAAATTATCATCAGCTATGTAGATATTGTGTAAATGCCAAAGATATGAATTACGTTTATGAGTATGACAAAACTCTAAATGAAATTGCTGAATGGTTGAAAGAGGTGGTATAAGATATGAGATTTTTTACATGGAAGGATATTGAAAGAAGCTGTTGTATTCATAAGGAAAAGTGGGAAGAAAAAATAAATAGTATAGAGGTATATCCTGATGAGATAATTCTTAATTTAAAGGAAAATATATCGGAAGATACGGCACTTGATGCCATTAGAGAAATTTTTCCCAAAAATATTGATGTTCATAATAGAACATTCGTGCTTGACAGAGATGCGATGCCGCTTACTATATCATTTGAGCAGGTATATGAGAGATATGATAAAAAAATGAGACCTCTGTTTGAGCAGGTGATTTATAGTGAATCTGCATATCCCAGTGAGACTTTGCCGGAGTTGGAATGTCCGGTTATTGCATTTCATTCATACAAAGGCGGAGTGGGGCGTACATTGTCGCTTTTAGCATTCGCAAAGGCGTGGACAGGTGTAAACGGAAAGAAAACAGAGGATCGGATATTAATTATAGATGCGGATATTGAAGCGCCAGGATTAACATGGATACAGGGAGAAAGAAATGAAAATACTTTTAGCTATCTGGATCTGCTGACATTCATGCAAGATGCAGATGATATAGATGAAATAGTTGATATCGCAGCTAATGAAATTGGCACTTTATGTATTCCTATTGAATCAGAGAAACAGGTAATACAGCATATTTTTTTGCCAACATTTCGATACGATGAACAGCTGTTTGATTTATATGCAAGTCCGGATTCTGTGGTTAAAGGGAGAGACAAAGCATATTTGTTAGCAGAGGTACTTTCAAAAATCGCAGTACGTATGAATGCATCTTTGGTACTTGTAGATTTACGTGCCGGTATCAGTGAGTATTCTGCTCCGTTATTGTTTGATCAGCGTGTGAAGAAATATTTTGTGACTTCGACATCTTATCAGTCGGTGATCGGAACAGAGCAATTGTTAAGGTATGTATCAAAAGGATTGCCGATAACGGAGGAATCAAATTTACCTACTATTATGTTGAGCATGGTTCCTACTAATCTTGAAAAAAGAGAAAAAGATGAGATTATTAAACGATTAGTGAATTGTTTTGAGACAGATGAAGAGAATGCCCATCTATTAGATAATATGGTGGTGGAACTCCCGTTTGCCAGCGAATTAGTCCACCTGACCAATATACGTCATATTTTAGATAATTTGAAAGATCGCTTCATGTATTCTGTAATTGAAAAACTTGTTGTGCAATCGTATGGAAAAGCAGAAAAAACGAACTATAAATATTCTGGAAGAAAAAGACCGGAAATATTGGAAGCAATTTATGAATTTGCAAAACAGCAGATGACGGCTGAAGCGAATGGAGCGGTAAAGTTGCTGCTGACAGAACCTATCAAAAATTTGTGTATGAGGTTTAAAAATCAGATTCCAACTGCAGTTGTCAGAGGTGCAAAGGGTTCAGGAAAAACCTTTCTTTATAGGCAATTTATAGAGAAAAGAAATTGGGATATTTTTTGTAATAGTGTAAATGAAAAGACGCTGGGAAAAAATAGCGGGTATTTTGTTCCGGTTTTTGCACCACGTAATATAATGCAATTGAATGAATTGATCAGTAAGTGTATAGATACGGTGAATGAGAATGTGAAGATTGCTCACGTTTCTAAAACAGTTTATATAGACAATTCAATTAAATTGGAGAAACAGATTTCGATAGACACAGAATGGTTAATATTTTGGGAACAGCTTTTTGCTGCTTCAATAAGTGATGAATTTGATAGCTTTGTGGAACTGGAGCAGGCATTAAAACAACAGAATCAAAAAATTGTATTTCTCGTTGATGGATTAGAAGAAATATTAAGAAAAGTTTCTACTGATGAGAAGCAACAAAAAGCAGTTCAGATACTGTGTCAGGATTTTGTCAATCTTATTGCTACAAAATATGATAATATTGGTATCATTTTGTTCTTGAGAAGTGATATGGCAAAAAACGCTATTACTGTAAATTATGAACAGTTCAGCCAGACGCACGATTATTCAGAATTGAAATGGTCATCAGAAGAAGCACTTAGACTGGTGGTTTGGGTTGTAGCCCAGGCGATTGATGGATTCTATACGTCGAGTATTCCTATAAACGTTGCGCTGAAAGACGTAATAGATGAAAAGTTGGAAGAAATATGGGGTTTGAAGTTAGGAAAAAGAAATTCCAATGAGGCATATTCATCAAGGTGGATTTTGGCTGCATTATCTGATTTTAATGGGCAATTACAAGCAAGAGATATGATTCGTTTTTTGAGCGAAGCAGCAAAAATTAACACTAAAAATCCACCATATGAGGATAGGATTTTGATGCCTGCAGAAGTGCGTAAGGCAGTCTCAGAATGCTCTAAAGCTAAAATTGAAGAAATTAAAACGGAATATGCAGACTTAAAACCGATTTTTAATAAATTGGAGCAATTACCACCGGGGAAAAAGTTATTACCATTAAATCTTGGTGAAGAAGCATTAACTGTTGCAGAAGAAAGATTAATGCGACAGGAGGGATATTTGGCGGTAGATGGTGAAAAGCAATACCTACCAGAAATAGTAAGACATGCTCTTGGTTTTAAGTATGATGGCGGAGCAAGACCGAAAGTGCTTTCATTGCTTTTGAGACATTAAAGGAGAGCTGTTCATGGATAAAAATGCGATCAAAAAATATGCGGTATGGGCAAGGCGTGAACTGATTATCCGTGTCACACAAAAAGCGGAGCAATATGAGATCACGGAGCAAAAAATTACCCCAGCTGATGCGGATAGTATTGGTGGGCGAGTCCTGACTGCGGTCGAAAAAAAGCAGAGACAGTTGTTGATTGATAAAATCAACCAAGATGGCTTTGAACAAGTGATAGAGGAAGTGGCATACACTTGGTTCAATAGGTTTACTGCGCTCAGATTCATGGAAGTGAACAATTATTTGCCTAGTCACACCCGAGTTTTCACTAATGAGAATGGGGAGTTCAAGCCGCAGATTTTGGCAGATGCCATAGAACTAGACTTAGATGGCCTTGATATGGATAAGGTGTATGAGTTGAAGAATGCCAACAAGGCGGAAGAACTGTACAAGTATCTTCTGATCACTCAGTGCAATGCCTTGTCTGCAATTTTGCCGCGTATGTTCCAAAAGATTGAACATTATACGGAGCTGCTTCTGCCGGATTACTTGCTTCGTAAGGGCAGTGTGATTGAACAGATGGTTGCATTGATTCCAGAGGAGAACTGGACGGATCAGATTCAAATTATCGGCTGGCTGTATCAGTATTACAACACTGAACCAAAAGATGCTGTGTTTGCGGCTTTAAAGAAAAACGTAAAAATATCTAAAGAGAATATTCCGGCAGCTACGCAGTTATTTACACCGGACTGGATCGTCCGTTATATGGTGGAAAATAGTCTGGGTCGTTTATGGCTGGAAGGGCATCCAGATTCCAAGGAACATTTTTTACCAACAAAAGAAGAACAATCAGTATATGCAGAAGGGGAACGTGATTCAAAAGATACAAAGTGGCATTATTATCTGGAGGAAGCAGAACAGGAACCGGATGTGCAGCAGCAGCTTGAAATGATCCGAAAAGAATACGCAGTGCTGAAGCCGGATGAAATTCGGTGTATTGATCCATGTATGGGGTCCGGGCATATTCTGTGCTATATGTTTGATGTGTTAGTAAAAATTTATGAAAATTATGGATATACGGCACGTGAGGCAGTAGAAAACATTGTTACAAAAAACCTTTGGGGATTGGATATTGATGGACGTGCAGCGCAGCTGTCCTATTTCGCTGTAATGATGAAGGCTCGTCAGTATGATCGCAGATTCCTGACAAGAGGTATCCAGCCTAATGTTTATGCCATAGAAGAGAGTAATGGGATTATATCGGCACCTATGCATGACATGGGTATTGAGTTATCACAGGAGGAGTATGGGAAAGCAGCAAAAGAAGCAATGCGTCTTGTTGAAGAGATGCATGACGCTAAAGAGTATGGGAGCTTGATTCATGTTACGCAATGTGATTGGGAACGGTTGCGTAGATTTGCTATTCCAAGAGGGGTTAGCGAAGGACAATTGCGTCTGGACATTCATGGAGAAGTTGCAGCTGCAGAGAAGTTACAGGCTTTGATTAATGTTGGAGAAGTGCTTGCTCAAAATTATAATTCTGTTATTACAAATCCACCATATATGGGCAGTAGAAAGAGCATGAATCCTAAACTGAAAAAGTATGTTGAGAAGAACTACCCACTTTCAAAATCTGATTTATACTCTTCGTTTATTGAAAGATGTAACCACTTTGCAAAAAGAAATGGCTTAGTAGCTATGATTACTCAACAATCATTCATGTTTACTGATGATTATAAGGAGTTAAGAGCAAGTATAGGAAATAATCATATATTTGTAAATATGGCTCATTTGGGTGCAGACGCATTTGAAGAGATAAACGGGGAGGTTGTCCAAACTACTGCATTTGTGATGAGAAGTAAATTTTCAAGTGAGAAAATAAAAGGTGTATTTTCGAGACTTATAGATTACAGATGTGATGAAAAACCGATTGAGTTGAAGAAGGATAGAAATTTGTTTTTTGCGTCATGGGGGGAAATGAATCACATAAAAGCAACACCTTTTGCGTATTGGCTAAGTGAACAGATGAGAAAATGTTTTGATTGTGGAACACCTTTTGAGGAGTATGGAAATCCGAGGGCAGGTATTACTACAGGTGAAAACGATCGTTTTATGAGAACCTGGTCAGAAGTTGAATATAATAAAATTGGGTTACACTATTCATCGGTAGAGAAATTTCATTCTTCTGGTAAACTGTATATTCCTTACAATAAAGGAGGTAAGCAGATACGGTGGTATGGGAATAATGATTATGTACTGATGTTTGATAAGAAGAATTATTCTATTCTCGAAAACCAGGGTAATCACTTACCCTCACGGCAATATTATTGTATGAGATGTATTACATGGTCGGATATTTCTGGAAGGTCTTTTGCAGCAAGATACTGTGATATAGGTAGTATTTTTGATGTAAAGGGCTCTTGCGGTTTCCCTGGAGAATCCCGTTTTTGGCTGTCAATTGCAATTTTGAACAGCAAGCTTACTCCAAAGTTTATTGATTCACTTAATCCAACAACAACAACACAGGTGGGAGATTTGAAAAGAATTCCTGTTTTGAATCCTACAAGTGAAGATTTGCACTCAATAGAAAGTTTAGCAAAGGAATGTGTAAGCATAACAAAGGCAGCGTATGATTCATATGAGGAAAGCTGGGATTTTGTTGAACATCCTTTGTTGAAGTACAAGGAAGATAAAATTGAAACTGCTTGGAATCAACTGCATAGGGATGAAATGGCAGCGTTTGATAAAGTAAAAGAAAATGAAGAAAGAATAAATGCTTTACTGATAAAGACCTATGATTTAAGTGAGGAAATCTCGCCAGAAATAGATAACAGTGATGTGACATTAAGAATGTCAGATTTGTCAGAGACTATTAAGAACTTTGTTTCTTACGCTATAGGATGCATTTTTGGTAGGTATTCAATAGATTCAAAGGGCATAGCATATGCAGGAGGTTTGTGGGAAGGCTCAAAATATAAATCTTTCGAACCTGATAAGGATGCAATTATCCCAATCTGTGATGACGAGTATTTTGAGGATGATATTGTAGGCCGTTTCGTGAAATTTATTGAAGTGGTTTATGGAAGAGAGACGCTGGAGGAGAACTTGAAGTTTATTGCCGATGCGCTTGGCGGCAAGGGTACATCCCGTGAGATCATCCGAAACTACTTTATAAATGACTTCTATGCTGACCATCTGAAAGTTTATCAGAAACGCCCGATTTACTGGCTATTTGATTCTGGCAAGAAGAACGGATTCAAGTGCCTGATTTATATGCATCGCTATCAGCCGGATACGATTGCCCGTATCCGCACAGACTATGTGCATGAGCAGCAGAGCCGTTACCGTACTGCTATTGTGGATCTGGAGCAGCGCATCAACGGTGCATCAACTTCCGAGCGTGTGAAGCTGAACAAGCAGCTCACAAAGCTTCAGGCGCAGGCGGCGGAACTTAGGGAATA
>CANRQG010000070.1 GCA_947632735.1 uncultured Bacilli bacterium
GTATATTTCTTGATTCATATAGGGCTTGTCTTACCGTAATTAATCCTTTATAACTAATATCGGCATTTTGAATAGAAGTACCATCTGAATAAGTATATGGCATATCAAATACATAATCACCTGGCGAACCATTTAAATATTCAAAATAAGGACCATAATCCATAATTGGTTTTATTGAAGAACCAGGTTGATTTTTTACATAAGTAGCCCGGTTATATGTTCGAGCCGTATAATTTCTACCACCAGATAAAGCTACTACAGAACCATCATCAACAGAGGTTATCGCAATTCCCTCTTGGTCGATATTAGTATTATCTTCGGTAGGATATTCTTTCCAATAATTACCATTTTCAATATCATTTAAAACATCTTGTTTAGTTTTATCAATCGTTGTATATATTTTCATTGGTACTTCAAAAGGGTTTTGACCTGTAAGACTGATAACTTCTTCTTTTACATAGTCAATAACATCTTGAACTTCATTAGATTCACTATTTTTACTAGTATTTCCATCGCCTAGTAATGATTCTATCGGTATTTCTAATACGGCATCCATTTCTTCTTGACTTATATAACCATGATTAACCATTAATTGTAAAACGGTTTTTTGTCTTGTTCGGCATTGTTCAGGATAGTAATAAGGGTTGTAATTATTAGGGTTTTGATACATACCAACTAAGATAGAAGCTTCGGCTAAGTTTATTTCACTAACCGATTTACCAAAGAAGTATTGACTGGCTGTTTCAACCCCAAAAATACCGGAGGTATTAACGTTATTATCATGACCAAACCATTGGGAATTAACATAGAACTCTAATATTTCTTCTTTGGTATAAGTATTTTCAACTTTAAACACGGCCATATAAATATCGGTAAATTTTCTGATTATACCTTCAATACCCTTGGTTTCACTATTCGTATAGTTTTTCTTTACTAATTGCATTGTGATAGTAGAGGCCCCACCCGCGGAATCATTACCGAGAACTTGGCCAATAGAAGCTTTTAAAAACCGGCCAACATCAAGACCATTATGTTGAAAGAAACGACTATCTTCAGTAGCAAGTAAAGCGTCTATATAAACCTGAGGTAAATCGGAATAAGAAACTAGTTCTCTATTTTCATGACCAATTCTAACCATCTCACTACCATCTGCCCAATAAATAATAGTAGATTCTTTAGAATATAGGGCGTCTTTATCAAAGTTAGGAGCACTGATAATAATATATAAAGCAAATAATAAACAAGCACTTGTAATAATAATCAAAAAGACTAAAATACAGCTCCAAACAAATTGCCCAACACCTTTTTGTTTAATATTATTTTTCACTTTTTCTTTAATTTTACCTAATTTTTTCATATTACTTAATTCTCCTTTATTAAAGTATCAAGACCTTTAATATATTCTACACCTTTTAAATAACTATATGGTACTTTAATACCTTTATCTTTTATATATTCATAAGGAATACTTTTTCGCTTATTGCTTGCAATAAAATCTAAGACATTTTTTCCTGATAAAATATAACATTCATCATATATCATAATTAATAAGAAAATAATACCACCATGATTTAGTACTCTTTCAATATGTTTTAATTGATGCGCAGCAATATTGGAAAGGGGTAAGAAAGGCTTAGTAGTGCTTTTAGCATCAAATTCAATATAATAGCCTTTATAAACACCGTTATAATCTAGTGTTGAAGGACTTTTATAATAAGCTTCAGTTATCTTACTTTTACTATAGTCAACTTTAACAATCCCAATAGGTGTTGGTTTTTTATAAATAATAGCTATATTATTATCAATATATGTTTCATTAGCCATATTTATAAGATTTTCTAAATCCATTCCCCGGTTGCCATAAGTTACACGTTTGTTGTATTCTTTCTTAATATTATTAGGGTAATTCATTACTTACAATCACCTTACAAAATTATATCAAAAAAAAGGAAAATATTAAATGAAAATTTATTAAAATATTTTGTCTTTTCTTGTCGAAAGTCTTGCTTATTAATTTTGAATAAACTAATATATAGAAAAGGTGATTTATTTTGGGTATTGATTATTTAATAAATAAGCTAATATATAAGGTTGATGAATGTATCTTTTTGCTCGATTTTAACGTGGCTACCAAACTTGACAAGTAAAGAGGGTATTTGCTATAATTTCTATGTTAGAAGGTGCTAAGGATGTATAATGATAAAATTTATTTAACTCCTCAAGAAATTTTAGAACATGATTTTAAAATTGATGCGCGAGGATATCGCCCTCAAGAAGTTGATAAATATTTAGACATGATAATCCGGGACTATACCGAATATAATAATATTATTAGAGATTTGGAAAAGCAAATTAAAGATTTAACAGAAGATAGTTATACCTTAAAACAAGAAATAAGAAGATTACAAGAAGCATTAGCTCAAGCAGAAAGCGATGTTGCTTCAAGTCCTAAAGCAGTTACTAATGTTGATTTATTACGAAGAATTAGTCAACTAGAAAAAGTTGTATACGGGAAAAACGAATAATATCTAGACAAACGCTGCAACTTTATGTTGTAGAGGAAAGTCCATGCTCACACATTCTGAGATGAATGTAATGATCGTGCCTAAGGAAAAAATAACTTAGGGTAGCTTTGCTAACGGCTCCGAACATTTCTCAAATAGAAATAAGTAGGTATAAAAGTGCCAAAGAGACGAGACTTTTAGCAATAAAAGGAGTGGAACGTGGTAAACCCCACGAGTGAGAAACCCAAATTTTGGTAGGGGAACTAGTCAAAGGGAATTGAACTTGCGACTGGATGTTACTTAGTAGCATAGATAAATGTTTGTCACTTGAAAAAGTACAGAACATGGCTTATAAGATATTATTTATTTTTATAAGGAAGTGAATTTTCTTGGAAGAGATAGGTAATTTGTTTGAGACAACAAGAGAAACTGCCGGCATATCCCTTAAAGAAGTAAGTGAAGATCTTTCGATTGAAGAAGCTATATTAGAAAATATTGAAGATGGTCGAACAGGAGCCTTTCCTGATGTTTTTGAACTGAAAAAATTTGTCTTTAATTATGCTAAATATCTTGGTTTAGATGCTGAGAAAATAATTGAACAATTTAATGAGTATATTTTTGAATTAACTTCAAAGATACCAGTTAAAGAAATCGAAAAACAAGTAAGTGCTAATCAAAAAATAGAAGAAGAGTCTAAAGAACAAAAAGTTGTTAGTCCTTATACAAAAACGGAAAAGAAAAAAATTAATTGGCTATATATATTTACTTTTACAATTGTAGTGATATGTTTTCTTTTTTCTATCTTTTGGTGTATTAGACAATTAACTAAAAAATTTGCAAGCAGTACTATGATTTCAGAGAGGAGTACCTATAATGAACGTACCAAATAAAATAACAATAACAAGAATTATTTTATCCGTTCTTGTTATGATAATCTTAATGCTTCCATTTAGCAGTTGGATTGCCGATTGGCCTATTTATACATCCATATTTAAATGGGAAATGCCAGCTTTAGACTTATCTTATATTATCGCCGGAATATTATTTTTAATTGCGAGTCTTACTGACCGTTTAGATGGCTATTTAGCTAGAAAAAATAATCAAGTTACGGATTTAGGTAAAATGCTTGACGCTATTGCTGATAAAATTTTAGTAAATGGCGTTCTTATAATATTAGCTTATCAAAGAGCTATTCCTTTAGTAGTTCCGGTTGTTATAATTACAAGAGATATTATTGTAGACACGTGTAAGATGATGTGTGGTAATAAAGGTACTGTTGTAGGAGCTTCTTGGTTTGGCAAGGTTAAAACCGCTTTTATGATGACAGGAGTTACGCTAACTTTATTTGGTAATTTACCATTTGTCCTTGTTCACTTTGATTTAGCCTTATTCTGTATAATAATTGCTACCGTTTTAAGTGTTGTAAGTGGTTGTGATTATTATTTTAAAACTAAAGAAATATTAACTAAAGCAAAATAATACTCTAAAAATTATGAGGTTTTTGCCCATTCTCTTTACTATCCTTGGCATAAAATACACCAAAAGGAGGATTTACTAAAATGAATTTTGATACAATGCCAAATTTTGGTGAAGGCATGGATATGGAAGATATGCAAGCCACTATGCCTATGGGCTGTTGCAATAATAAACTATGTCCTGTTTATGAATGTCCTGAAGAAAAGGTTTGCCACAGATATATCTGCTATGAGGTTCCTCATATCAAACCTTGCAATACAAAAATAATTAACCATCACGTTTATCGTCATACATTTACCCCAGCATTTAGTACAACAGAAGAAAATGTAGTTGAAAACGTATATGATAGAAAATGTTGTTAAATCTCTTTTTTAGAGATTTTTCTTTTTATAAATGTTATAATGTTCTTAAGGAGACAGAAATGAAAATAGTTGGAAAGATATTTGCTAGTATATATTCAATATTATTTGTATTTATATCATTATGTTTTTTAAGTTTATTTTTTACAAGAACCTTTATTAGTCGTGACTTTTTAGTTAGCTCATTAAAGAAAATTGATTTGGAAGCTATAAAAGTTGAAGATTTAGGAACTAATGATTATTTTGCTAATTATGATGAAAATGTTACTTTAAGTGAAGCTATAACTAATGAAATGGAAAAAGCTGGTATCGATAAAGAAAAGGCCGAAGAAATTGTTAATGATGAGAAATTACGTGAATTTATAGGTGATAAAGCTAATGAAGTAATTGAAGCTATTGCTAATGAAGAAGAAATAAAAGTAGTAACTAATGATGAAGTAAAAGACGCTTTAGGCGTATTAGAATTAACTGAAGATAATTATCAAGAAGTAACGGATTTTTTAAACGAGGTAATTAGTGAAGTTAATAAGGAGGTTCAAAATGCTAGAGGCTTATAATTTTATAACAGGTCAAAGTATAATTCTTTGGTTTATTGCTTTCTTAATTTTATCTTATTTAATTGAAGCATTATTTACATGGAGCTTTATTAAACCATTAAAATATTTAGGTATTCCTATTATTATAGTAGGTATAGTAAGCTTAATTTTAAAAGTAATATTAATGCTTGGCGTTGATACTTTGTTTAAAGATAAATTAGCTTTTATAAAACCATTCTTTGATAACTCAGAAAATCTCTTTATTAAATATGGTATTATTTGTATAGCAGTAGGCATTGTCATGATAATTATCTATGTAATAATAAATAAGATTTTAAAGTCTAAAGCTAGTGATAATGAAAAGCCAAAAGATAAACAACAAATTAGTGAATAAAACAAAAAACTTCACGTCAATTGACACACAAGATTAGGAATAATCTTGTTTCAGATTGTTGACAAAGTGGTATGTTTAAAATGAACATATCGCTTTTTGATTGAAAAAATTTTGAAAATTTGAAAAAAAGACTAAAAAACCGGTTTTATTTACTTTATTTTCATTATTTTTAGCTTTTTTACTTCTCCATAATGCCATTTTTTTCAAATTATGGCATGCGAATATTAGGGTCGAATATTGGTCGTTTTTCTGTAACCCTCTATATCTTGTGTATCTAAGTCCCATTTGTTCTTTACAATCTCCAAATGTTCTTTCTACTGTTTCTTTTCTTAATGGATAATTGTCTTTCCAATTTTTGGTATACCTATTTTCGTTCATTTGTTCTTTATATTCTTCCCATATATGTCTTGTTACTACTTTTTGATTATTTTTACTTTTGGTACATTGTTCTTTTAAAGGACATCCTTTACATTTTTCAGGGTTTGATTTATATAACTTATATCCTTTTTTATCTGTTGTACTATATTCTAATGTCTCATTATTAGGACATATATAACAATCATAATATTCATCATATACATATTCGCTTTTTTTAAATAATCCTTTTCCTGTCATCGGTCTTTTATACGGCATTAATGGTGTATGATTATTTAATATTATTTCTCGACATATCGCGGGAGTCGCATATGCTGCATCTAAACAGACATTTTTAATTTTTTCTTTAAATTTTCTATTTAATACTGCATATGCTTCAAAGAATGAAACACTATCATGAATATTTCCTGGTATTGTTGTCTTTGATATTACAAATCCATTTTTATCTGTGAATATATGATGTGAATATGCAAAACATTTTTCTTTTTCTCCTTTATGAAAACATCCGCTTTCTGGATCTGTTAAGCTTTCTTTTATATGTTTAATTTCAACATTTTCTATTATTTCTCCTGTTTCTTCATTAAACATTATTTCTGTTCTTTCTAATTCTTTTATTGGCTTTTTCCCATGCGATATTCTATCTTCATTTATTTCTTTTAACATTTTATCTTCATATACTTTTTTGACTATTTTTACTTCTACATCTTTATGTTTATTTTTATTTGCATTTGCTTTTTGATGTGTACTATCTCCAAAGACACTTTCCATATCTATAAATTTATATTCTATTGCTTGATTTAATATTTTTTCAAATATTTTATTAAATACATTGCTATCTTTATATCTTCTTATATAATTTTTACTCCATGTTGAATAATTTGGTATTTCATCATACATACTCAACCCTAAAAACCATCTATAGGCAATATTAACTTTGCATTCTTCACATGTCTTTCTCATACTATTTATTCCAAATATTATATTTATAAATATTAATTTAAAAAGTACCATTGGGGCAACACTTGGCTTTCCTATTTCACTGTATAAATTTTTTACTAAATCTTCTATAAAAGTGAAATCTATACAACTATCGAGCTTTCTTACTAAATGTTCCTTTGGTACTAATTGTTCTAATGTACTTAGTATTATACAATCATTTTTATATCTTTGTCTGGTCATTGCCATTTTTATCACTTACTCCTTATTGTACCTATATTTATTATAACATTTTTCCATTAAAAAAGTAAGGTTTGTAAGCTTATATTTTAGGTACAATAAGCAACCTTACATTTCTAGTATAATACTTTTTTGCAAAAATAAAAAGACCATTGACATAATTTCTTTTGTCAACAGTCTGACACAAGATTAGGAATAATCTTGTTTTTTTTTTTTTTTGAGACAATGATAAAAATAAAGGGTATAAAAAGTGTCAATTTACATGGAGGAAATATGAAGAAGAGAATAGAAATAATAAGTATATTATTGATAGTAGTTATATCAACAATTTCAGTAATATTATTAACAAAAAAAGATGATAAATCTATAAATCTTGATAATGATATAGCATATATGTATGAAGATGGAACGGGCAATTATGTTCCAGGAAGCTCAAATGCATGGTCTACAGGAGAATATGTTTTAGATATTG
>CANRQG010000071.1 GCA_947632735.1 uncultured Bacilli bacterium
GGGGGGGGTATAATTTTATTAATAAATAATAAGAATTGTGCAAGAAAAAGTTGGTGAAAAAATGAAAGTAAATTTAAAGATAATGATAGGAATAGTTATTGCCGTTTTAATCTCAATAACTTCATCTTATGTCTTAGCAGAAACCTTAATAAATAGTAAAGATGTAGTCTATGAAGATAATTCTAATTTAGCTGTAAATAATGTGCAAGATGCGATAGACGGAACTTGTTCTAAGATAGATACAAGACTAAAAGGTATTGAAGATGAACTATACACAGTAAAACCAATTACTGGAAGAACTAGATTCACTACAACATCTAACTTTTCTTATACTGGCTTATCAGTAACATTTCCTGCTAATTCTTACTGCACAATTACTATTGGTAACGGTTGGTCATCAAAACAACCTAGGGGTTTAATATTGGCTGGTTCAAAAGATACTACAAGTCACACATTAGCTGAATCTACTTTAAATGAAAATGCAATTATATATACAATATATTCCGGCTATTTTGAATCAGAAACTACTTACTATGTTTGGACAAAACACGCTTTGATTGGTGAAACTGATGAAGTAAATTATAACGGCTGGTGTGCTACTAAATATAAGTAATATATAAATATTCTTTCCTCTTAGAATAAGGCTATATCGAATACCTAAGTCTATCTAATTAAATTTACTAATTTGTCCAAAAATGTTATAATTAAACAAATAACTAACTAAAAAAGTTTTAGATTTTAGGTGATATTATGCACGATTTATTCGAAGAAGAAGAGAAAAAAGGTTATGTTCCTTTAGCCGAAAAAATGCGTCCTAAAACTTTGGATGATTTTTTTGGCCAAGAAGATATTGTAGGTGTTAACTCACCAATTAGAAAAATGCTTGATACAGATAATATTTCTTCAATGATATTTTATGGTCCTCCAGGTGTGGGAAAAACGACATTAGCTAAGATAATTGCTAAGAGTAGTAATTCTGCTTTTTTAGAGCTAAGTGCCGTAACAGCCGGTGTCAAAGATATAAAAGAATTTATCGAAATTGGTAAATTTAATAAGTCTAATGGTAAAAAAACAATTGTTTTTGTAGATGAAATACATCGCTTTAACAAAGCCCAACAAGATGCTTTTCTACCACACGTTGAGAATGGAAATATTATTCTAATCGGCGCTACTACAGAAAATCCTTCCTTTGAAGTAAATTCCGCTTTGCTTTCTAGAAGTAAAGTATATGTTTTAAAAAGTCTAACAGAAGAAGAAATAATAAAAATTTTAAAAAGAGCTTTAAAAGAAAATGCTGATTATAAAAATATTACAATGGAAGAAGAATGCTTTCCAATTATCTCAGGACTTAGTAATGGTGATGCTAGAAGTGCTTTAAATACTTTAGAAAATCTAATTAATATAGCTCCTGTAAAAAAAGGTAAAATTAATATAACTAAAAAAGATTTAGAAACAGCTTTACAAAGTAAAACATTTCTTTATGATAAAAATGGTGAAGAACATTATAATTTAATATCAGCTTTACATAAATCAATGCGCAATAGTGATGTTGATGCGGCCCTATATTACTTAGCCAGAATGTTAGAAGCTGGTGAAAACCCTCTTTATGTCGCAAGACGTTTAATTCGCTTTGCATCAGAAGATATAGGACTTGCGAATACTAATGCCTTACTTCAAGCCGTTGCGGCTTATCAAGCTGCCTATTATAATGGAATGCCTGAAGCTAATGTTAATCTAGCTCAAGCCGTTGTTTATTTAAGTCTTTGTCCTAAATCTAATGCCCTTTATGAAGCCTATTCAAAAGTCAAAGATGACGCTATTAAAACAGCTAATGAGAAAGTTCCTTTACATTTAAGAAATGCTGTTACAAAGTTAGATAGTGAAATGGGCTATGGTGATGGTTATAAGTATGCACATAATTATGAAGAAAAAATGACTAATATGGTTTGTCTTCCTGATAGTTTAAAAAACAAAAAGTATTATCAACCAACTAATAGTGGAAATGAAAAAAATGTCCAAGAAATAATGCGTAGAATCGAAAAAATTAAAAGAGGTATGTAAAAATGAAAAGAATAATAGAGGTTGATTTATTTAGTGAAGAAGATATTTTTGAAAAGTATAATAAACATCTAGCCAATAAAGAATTAATTGATTATATAATCAATGAGGCCGATCCTTTTGATAAAAAAGAAAATATAGTAATTAATTTTAATAATATGACAAAAGTAAAAAAAGAAGATTATTTACCAGTAATTAAAAATAGTCTTTTAAGTGAATTTAATAAATGTAGTAGAGAAATTGACCATAATAATTTAAAACAGTTTGTATATCTTTTAATTGGTGTTTTTCTTCTTTTTATCTCTACTATCTTTGGAAAGAGTTTCATCTTTGAAGAAATATTTCTAATAGGTGGTTGGGTTTTAATATGGGAAACAATTGAAATTGAGATATTTGCGGATACATTAGTAAAAAAAAGAAAAGCAATTTTAAAAAAATTAATAAATAGTGAACTTATTCAAGTTGACGATTTGTTATAAATCTATTAAAATATATCTCCTAAAGAAGTAATTGAGGTGATTTTATGGCTAAGAAAAAAGTAGTAATTGGTATGTCTGGTGGAGTAGACTCATCCGTTGCGGCTATTGTTTTACAAAAACAAGGTTACGATGTAATAGGTCTTTTTATGCGTAATTGGGACTCTATGGCTGATGGTGAATTAGATGGAGCTCCAACAACATCTTTAGGCATTTGTCCTCAAGAAGTTGATTATAATGATGCTAAAGCTGTTTGTGATAAATTAGGTATTCCTTTATATCGAAAAGATTTTATAAAAGAATACTGGGATTACGTCTTTACCTATTTTCTAGATGAACTAAAAAAAGGCCGTACCCCTAATCCTGATATTATGTGCAATAAATATATAAAATTTGATATGTTCATAAAAGAAGCTCAAAAGTTAGGAGCTGATTATATCGCAACAGGTCATTATGCAAGACTTCTAGATGGTAAACTTTTAAGAGCTGTTGATAGAAATAAGGACCAAACTTACTTCTTGTGTCAAGTTTCAAAAGACCAATTTAAAAATGTTTTGTTTCCAATAGGAGATATGCTAAAAAGTGAAGTTCGTAAAATAGCCTTAGAATATGATCTAATTACGGCAAGAAAAAAAGATTCAACTGGTATTTGTTTTATTGGTGAACGAAACTTTACTAATTTTTTAAAAAATTATTTACCTAACCAACCAGGAGATATCGTTAATATTGAGACTAATGAAGTCTTAGGTAAACATATTGGTCTTATGAATTATACAATTGGTCAACGACGAGGTTTAAATGTTGGTGGAACTGACGATAGAATGTTTGTCGTTGGAAAAAATCTAGAAAAAAATATTTTGTATGTTTGTCTTGGAGAAGATAATGAATACTTACTAAGTGATAGTTGTGTCGTTGAAGATCTTAATTATCTAGGAGACAAAAAAATATCTGAATGTACTTGTAAATTCAGATATCGTCAAGAAGATGTAAAAGTTAATCTAGAGTGGCACAATGATGTAGTAATTGTAAGATATCAAGAAAAGGTTAAAGCTGTTACTCCTGGTCAAGCCTGTGTCTTTTATTTAGGAGAAGAATGTCTAGGTGGGGGAATTATTAAAGAAGTACGTAAAAAAGAAAAGAAGTTATGGTATTTATAACTTCTTTTAATATATTGTTCTTTCAAATTTTCCTTTATTCTCTACAGCTTTAATTATCTGCGCTAAAATATTAAGCGCAATTTGTTCCGTTTTTCGATTTACATCACGTAAAGGATTAAACTCTACTAAATCAAAAGAAACAATTTGCTTCATATGCTTAATAATTATTTCATTTATTTTCATTGCTTCTTCTTCAGTTATTCCATCAAATTCAGGAATAGAAACCCCTGGCGCTATATCTGGGTCAATTACATCTAAATCATAACTAACGTGTATACCTTTAGTTTTATAACCAGCTATTTCAAAAGCTTGTTCCATAATAGCTTCAACACCTTTTTCCTCAATATCTTCGGTTGAAAAAACCGTTACGCCAGAATACTTTAAAATTTCTTTTTCCGCAGGGTCAATACTTCTTGCTCCCACAATGACAGTTCTTGATGTCTGAATATTTTTTCCATCGTGATAAACAGTCATTTCTTGATTATAACCATTGATAGCGGCAAGAGGTAGGCCGTGCAAATTACCAGTTACTGTCGAGTCAAAAGTATTATAATCAGTATGAGCATCTATCCAAATAATTCCAATATCAGTATTAACTTTAGCTGAAGCTAGAGCACTTGCTACGACGACAGAATGATCTCCACCAATTAAAATAGGAAAAAAACCATCCTTAATTTTTTCAACCATTTCTTTATATAATTTAGTATTAAACTTTTCAACCTCATATTCATTTTTACGACGATCAGAAAGATTTCTACTTTTGATAATATCCGCATCTTGGATGAACTGCATACTTTCACCTGTATAAAAACTCTTCAAATCATTCATAAGTTGAACTGGACCTAAATGGGCTCCATCAATATGGACACCTAAGTCACTACCAGCTCCAAAAATCATTGTTTTCATATTTATCACCTTAGATAATTTTAACGTAAAAGCAAAATTATATCAAGAAAAACCCTTTAAATTTATAGTGTTTTACTGTATAATCAAAGTAGGTGATAGATATGAAAAAATTAACTGAATTATATCCTGAAGTTAACTCAGATGTTTTAATAAAAAATATTTCTATAAATTCTAAAGAAGTCGAAGATGGAAGTCTTTTTGTTTGTACTATGGGCGCAACAGCCGATCGTCATAATTATATTGATGACGCTATTAAAAATGGCGCAAGCGCTATTGTGGTTAGTAGAGATGTTCCCCAAAAAAGCGTTCCTGTTATTAAAGTGCCTGATACAAATAGAGAATTACCTTATCTTTGCCAGAAGTTTTATGACTATCCTGATAAAAAGCTTAAAATGATAGGAGTTACTGGTACTGATGGAAAAACAAGTGTCGCAACTATTGTTCAAACTTTAATTGGTAGTGATCTCTGCGGTTATATTGGGACTAACGGTAGAAGTTGTGCTAAGTTTTCCGGTGATAACCCTAATACAACCCCTGATAGTCATAATCTATATAATTATTTAGAAGAATTTGTTCGTTTTGGCTGCAAATACGCTTCTATGGAAGCTAGTAGTGAAGCATTCTTTCGCGGAAGACTTCAGTCTATGGAATATGATGTTAGTATTTATACAAATATTACTTCAGAACATTTAAATATTCACGGTAGTCTAGAAAATTATATTGATTCAAAACTTATGCTTTTTAGACAAACAAAAAAAGAAGGCTTTTGCATTTTAAATAGAGATGATAAGTATTTTGAAGTAGTAAAAGCAGCTTGTAACGGAAAAGTTTTAACTTATGGTCTAGGAGAAGAAAATGATTTACAAATAGTAAACTTTCAAATATCTCCAACAAAAACGGATATAGTCTTTAAATATAAAAATCAAGAATATAATGTAGAAAGTCCACTTCTAGGAGACTTTAATGTTTATAATTTAGCCGCTGGTCTTTTAGCTGTTTTATCCTTAGATTTTAGTATGGAAAATATTCTCAAAAAAGTTAAAGATATTAAAGTAAGTGGAAGACTTGAATTATTAAATACCAATACCCCTTACTTTGTAATGGTTGATTATGCTCATACACCAAATGGTATTTCTAAACTTTTAAATTTTGTAAATGGTCTTGATATTAAAAGAAGTATTGTCGTTATTGGTCAAGCTGGCGAAAGAGATAATTTAAAAAGACCTAAAGTTGGGAACGTCGTTGTTGAAAACGCGACTTACGCTATCTTTACTTATGAAGATCCAAGAAGTGAAGATCCACAAGCTATTTGTGAGGATATCATTAGGGAGTTAAAGACAACCCATAGTAATTATGAAATAGTAATCGATAGAAGAGAAGCTATTCAAAAAGCTATAGATATGGCTCAAGAAAAAGATATTGTTTTAATACTTGGTAAAGGCAATGAAACCTATGAAAAATTAAAAAATGAAACCATTTATTTCAATGATATTGAAGAAGCCTATAATGCAGTTGCGAACAGAAAAATAAAGGAAGAAGTAAAAACTAAAGAAGATTAAAAAAAGAGTTATTCTCTATTTAACTCTTGATTTAGGATATTGCTTTCTCTCATCAGTTCTATATAGTAAATAATCAATGCTAGTCTGATAAAAATCAGCTAGTTTTTTTAATGTTTCGATAGGTATATTAATTTTTTCTAATTCATATTTACTATAGTTAGACTGATCTATATTCAAAAAGCTAGCTACATCTTTCTGATATAAATCTTTATCTTCTCTTAATTCTTTTAATCTATTCATTTTATCACCTAATCTACTTTTATCATAGTTATAAATTAACTATTGACATATAGGTATATTTTGCCTATAATTTTTATTAGATAGGTAAATTATAACTATAGTAGGTGAGATAAAATGCATAAAAATTTAAAAATAATAATTATCTTAATAATAGGTTTTTTCTTTTCTGGTGCAATATCCTTTGTTGTTGCTGAAAGCTTAATAAATAGTAAAGATGTAGTCTATGAAGATAACTCTAATTTAGCAGCCAATAATGTGCAAGAAGCCATAGATGGAACTTGCTCTAAGATAGATACGAGATTAGCAGGTATAGAAGATAATTTATATACAATAAAGAATATATCTGGTTCGAAAAATTTTATTTCTTCTAGCAGCTTTACCTATACTGATGTATCCGTCGAATTACCAGCTAATTCTTATTGCAGTATTACCTACTGGCTTTTTTGGGGATATAATTATCCTATTGGCCTATTTGTTAGTAGTAGTCCAACTATTGGTGGAAGTAGATCACTTGCTATGGCACAAGATGCAGTTGATTATGCTACTCAAAGGCTTTCCGTGAGTATTAATGAATATACAGGTTCACAACCTGTCACACGTTATATATGGGCAAAGTATAATGATAGTACAGAAAATACTGCTGGATATTGGGGCTTTTGTGCAACTAAATATAAATAATTATCTCCAAAAATTAAATTTTGGAGATTTTTTAAAAAAAAGTTATTTTTTTTGCAAATAATATATATGGGAGGTGAAAAAATATCGACAAATATTATACAGCAAAATATGACAGTGTCTTCAAAGCTTGCTTTTATGATGAAGATAATGACTATATGATGAAGTATTTACTAGAAGATATTTTAAAAGTTAAAATTAAAAAGTTAGAGTTCT
>CANRQG010000072.1 GCA_947632735.1 uncultured Bacilli bacterium
ACCCATAACAGCTTCTGCATATCCACCAACCATATCATATATTCCATATATTGTTCCAGTTGTTGAAGCACCAGGCTCTGCTTGACCTTTTCCAGTGTCTGAGGTAGTTAAGTCATCATAGGCAGATACATCGACCACTAAGCCACTTGCCCTTCCGGCACTGTTTCCCGTTGTTACACTGACATTTGGGAATATTAATTTACTTTGAATGTCATAATCATTGTTTCCATATTTTCCATATTGACTTTGGTACAAATATGTAGCAGCTCCCCATTCGTCATTTTTTAACATATGTAAATCTCCAGACTTTGAATCAAATCCATAAGGGTTACCCTCTTTTTGCATAGTTCTTGCTATATAGAAATAACCACTTACATCTGGGCTTCCTTTTAAAGAAACACCAGGTTTAACAACTACATTTGATATATCACAAGTTTTATTTTCACTACCATCGCAGTAATACGGTAATTTTCCAGCAGTTTCAAACTTAGCAAACCATAATCCATCTCTTGGTGTGTTATCAAAATTAAATGCTTCATTCGTTCTCCAACCGTCTATTGTATCGCCTGTATATCTAGCGTTTCCTAAATGATTTTCATTTTTTGAAATAAACTTTACATCTATTTCACCTAGTTCTCCCTCATTTGGAAACTTTGATTGAGTTGAAATTTGGAGTTTTTTTCCATAATAGTCTGTTGAACCATCTTCTTTTTTTATAGTATAACTATATCTAGGTATCCAGACCCACATTGTATTTATATCATTCATTGATATTATAGTTCCTGTTGGTGCCACTTTATAACTATCTCTTGCTAAAAACTTGCCACCTTTAACATATTTTTTTACTTCTGTTACTGCATTTCCATCTACTTTTGTTATCTCATATAATTCACTACAAGTTGTAGAATTTTGTTCTAGGCACATATATTTTCCAACATCATCTGCACTAAACGAATGGGCTTGTGCTTTCTTTAAAGAAAATATACCTGTTTCAGTAGATAATTCATAATATGGAGATAAACTATAACTAAAACTTGAGTCTGATGAATATTCTTCCCACTTATAATCACCGGTTGATGATATTTCTATGTCACCTAATACTAGCAAATTTTTTATATATGCTGTATCTTCTCCACCATTGTTAAATCTATCTTTTTTATAATCAGCAGTTATTGTAATAACGGAACCAGCACTTACTACACTACTATCATAATGCCCACTTCTAGTTCCACCTTCTCCACCAATTGAATCTACAATAATCTTTGAACTACCATCTATGTCTACTTTAATTGTTAATTTATCACCACTTTGTACTGAACTTTCACTAGAAACAGCCCAGTCAAAGGAAAATACTCCTTGATTTTTTGCTTTAAAACTAAGTGTTAAATTGCTAGTACTACTTTTCTTTTCTTGGTTTGTGCTTTTATAATTAGGTATAGGAGAATTAGTTATGTTAACTGTATCTGTTCCAACTAATTTTTTACTATAACTGGTCTTAGGAATAGTAACAACATTCGCCCATACTTGCTGATTATAATCATAAGTCTTATTTAAATCTTGTTTTATCCAAGCACCACACTCTTCACTATATACTACTGGTATCATATCTCCGTTTAATACCGGTTGATTTGCTCCGCTATTATCACTATATGATGGTACTGATGGACAAACTGGAAGAGTAATAATTGATTGAGTTTCACCAGTAACAACAATATCTCCTGTTACACTTGGTATAATTAAACTTCCATTACTATATGTATAACCTTCTAATGGTGTATCTCCCATTGTAACTTGTAAATCATCAGGAGCACTACTTCCAAAGTTAATAGTAAAATTCTTAGTATTCTTTAATACTTCTTTTGGTAAACTAGCAGTATCCTCAATATTTTCATAAGATATTTTACATATTGGTTCAAAATCAAATATTAAATTATATTCTTTTAATTCTTCAACTGTTGAAGTAAAAGTAATAGTAAATGTTAAACTATCTCCTGCTTTTAAAGGATTACCATCACTTTTAGTTAATTTTTCTCCTAAAGTATAATCACTTATCTTGGCATCATCAGGTAAATTAGTTATTGATAAAATTCCCATTTCATTATTTTCAAAATTAGTTACTTGTACTTTTATACTAACTGATGCACTACCTGTAGACTTATAACCTAATTTTATTTCACGTCTAGAATAGTCTATATATTGTATAGTAGCACCAGTAATATCTCCATTTTCAATATTAGTTATTCTAATATCTCCTTTTGGCCTATAATTAATATTACCTGTTATAGTTAATTCTTTATTTAAAACACTAAATCCGATACTAAAAAAGCAAATAATAAATATAGTTAAAGAAAGAAGTAACTTATTAATAGTATTACTCTTCACAAAACTTTTCCTTTCTTTTCTTGCACAGTTTTTTATTTTTGTTAATAAAAGTATACCCCCCCCCCGACGGGTATTGTCAAGAAAAGTTTTCAGTAAAAAGCAAAAAAAGAAAGTTTTTTATTCTTTCTTTTATATACCAGTATTTTGTATAATGTAAATTTACATTTTTATTTTAGAAAATCATCAATTGTCATAAGACGGTCATCTATTTCTTTTAAGGATATTCTATCTTTTTTAGGAATTGCTTTTTCTTCGGTACTTGGTTTAGTATTTTCCTTTTCATCTATACTTTTTACATTATCTTTTTTACTAACTAGATTAGCTTCAATAAAAGCTGTTACTAATTTGTGTTTAGTTATTTGACTACCAGTTGAATAACGGTCAGCAATAGGAAGTTCAGTTAATTTTAAGTAAGTAATATCACTATTTTTAATTCCAATTGTTTTTTTAGTATCAGTAATAAAGGCCTTAACTATTTGATATGGGTTTGATTTTACCTCTCTAATTACAAGTAAACCTCGTCTTGTTCTAGATGATATTTCAAATTCATTTAGTCTTACTCTTTTACCAGTACCTTTATCTGTAATAATAGTAATAAATTCATCATCAGTATAAGAGAAGTTACTAGCACTAACGACATAGTCATCTTTTAATTTTTGAGCTTTAACACCAGCTGCTTTTACTCCTACTAAAGGAACTTCTTCACAGTTAAAGCTTAGACCATAACCAGTATTTGTTACTAAGAAAAGATAAGGCTTTTCTTCTAAAAGGACTTCAACTAGTTCATCATCTTCTTTTAACTTCATACAAGATGTAGCTTTATTATATCTTTGGAGTTTAAAGTCTTTTAATTTACTTCTTTTAATCATACCATTTTTAGTAACCATAATAATATTATTAGCACTTTCAAAGTCATAAGCAGCAATAGCATTAACGATAAGTTCTTCTTTAGGAAGTTCAATAATATTACTTACGTGTTTAGGCATTTCTTTCCATTTTAAATCAGGGATTATATGAACAGGGATATGTAAATAATTACCACCTGATGTAAAGACTAATAAAGTATCAGTTGTATTCATTTCATAAATTCCTATAATATAATCATTTTCTTTAATAACGGGAACTTCATCTTTACTAGCGGAATAACTTCTAAAGGATGTTCTTTTAATATAGCCATCTTTAGTAAGCATAACAACAACATCTTCTTTAGGAATTAACTCAGTAGCTTCTATTTTTATCTCAGTAATTTCTTCTTTTATTTCAGTAAGACGTGGAGTAACATATTCCTTTTTAACATCACGTAAGTCTTTTTTCATAACGGTTTTTAAAACATCTTCACTACCTAAAATAGCACTTAAACCATTAATAATTTTTTCTAAAGCGGCTAATTCATTTTCTAGGGCAACAACATCAGTATTAGTTAAACGATAAAGTTGTAATGTAACAATGGCTTCTGCTTGTTCTTCTGAAAAAGCAAATTCTTTTACTAAGTTATCTTTAGCATCAGATTTATTTTTAGAAGCTCGAATAACTTTAATTACTTCATCTAGTATGGAAATACATTTAATTAAGCCTTCGACAATATGAAATCTAGCTTTAGCGTGACGTAAATCAAATTCTGTTCTTCTTTTAACTACTTCTTTTTGATGAGCAATAAAAGCATCTATCGCTCCTTTAAGTCCTAATAGTTTTGGTCTTCTGTTGACAATAGAAACAACATTAAAATTATAACTTATCTGCATATCGGTATTTTTTAATAAATAATTAATAATTAAATCCGTGTTAGCCGTTTTTTTAACATCAATTACTATTCTAATATCACTAGCTGACTCATCTCTAACTTCAACAATGCCATCTATTTTTTTATCAATACGAATATCATCTATTTTTTTAACCATTAAAGCTTTATTAACTTCAAAAGGTATTTCGGTAATAACTATTGATTTTTGAGATTTAGTCTCTTCAATTGTATATTTACTTTTAATAATTATACGACCACGACCGGTAGTGTAGGCATCTTTTATTCCGTCAAGTCCTTCAACAATACCACCTGTTGGAAAGTCTGGTCCTTTGACAAACTTCATTAAAGTTTCAAGCTCACAGTTGGGATTATCAATACGATAGATAGTTGCATCAATTACCTCATTTAAGTTGTGAGGGGGAATATTGGTAGCATAACCGGCAGAAATTCCTTGAGCACCATAAACTAAAAGAGCTGGGAATCTTGCGGGTAAAACGGTTGGCTCTACTGTTGAATCATCAAAGTTAGGAGCAAATTCAACTGTATCTTTATCAATATCACGAAGCATTTCATTAGAAATTTTAGAAAGGCGAGCTTCTGTATAACGATAAGCTGCTGGACTATCACCATCTATTGAACCATTATTACCGTGCATATCAATATATGGAAGACGTGTTTTCCAAGGCTGACTCATACGTACCATAGCATCATATATAGAAGTATCACCGTGAGGATGGTAATTACCAATAACATCTCCTACTGTCTTGGCACTTTTACGATAAGGCTTATCAAAAGTATTTTTCTCTTTATGCATTGAATAAAGAATTCTTCTTTGAACGGGTTTTAAACCATCTCGAGCATCAGGAATAGCTCTATCTTGAATAATATATTTAGAGTAACTTCCAAAACGCTCTCCCATTATATCTTCTAGGGTATAGTCAAATATCTTCTCAATTATCTCTTCGGTTTCTGTTTTTTTCTTTGGCATACGATCACCTATTTCTTTTATATTTCATAACTATCTTCTAATGTGAACTCAACATTTTCATCGATCCACTCTTTACGAGGTGGAACATCATCTCCCATAAGAATGGAAACCCGTTTTTCAGCAAGTTGGGCATCTTCAATATTAACCCTAATTAGAGTCCTACTACCAGGTTTCATTGTTGTTTCACATAACTGGTCGGCATTCATTTCACCAAGACCTTTATATCTTTGAATCTCACACTTCCTACCCTTAGACTTTTCTTGCATTTCTTCAATAGTATAAGCATATTCTATTTCTTTACCACTTTGAATTTTAAAAAGGGGTGGCAAAGCTACAAAAAGACGGCCATCTTCAATTAGAGGTTTCATATAACGATAAAAGAATGTAAGTAGTAAACACTGGATATGACCTCCATCTTCATCGGCATCACTCATAATAATTACTTTATTATATTCACAATCCTTTATGTCAAAGTTTGCTCCATAACCAGCACCAATAGTATAAATCATTGTATTAATCTCTTCATTCTTTAAAATATCTTCTTCTTTGGTCTTTTCAGTATTTAAAACCTTACCACGTAAAGGTAAAATAGCTTGGTAACGCCTATCTCTTCCCTGCTTAGCTGAACCACCGGCAGAATCTCCCTCGACAAGAAATAATTCTTTTTTATCTTTATCTTTACTTTGAGCTGGTGCAAGTTTACCTGATAAAGAACGTTCTTTAGCATTTTTCTTGGTACCTTTTCTGGCTTCTTCCCTAGCCTTACGAGCTGCTTCTCTAGCAACTTTACTACGTAAACTTTTATTAATTATTTCTGTAGCAATTGTTTTATTTTCTTCTAAATAAACACGTAACTGTTCTGTTGTGATAGCTTCAACAACATTTTTAGCGGCAGGTGTTCCTAGCTTTCCTTTAGTCTGTCCTTCGAATTGTAAAATATTTTCAGGAATTTTTAAACTAATAACGGCAGTTAAGCCTTCTCGAACGTCACTACCTTCTAAAGCCTTATCTTTTTCCTTAACAAAATTATTACTCTTAGCATAATCATTAAAGACTCTTGTTAAAGCGGTTTTAAAGCCAACTTCGTGGGAACCACCATCTATTGTTTTAACGTTATTGACAAAGCTTACGATATTTTCATTATAGGTATCCGTATATTGCATCGCAATTTCTACTTCTATTTTATCTTTGATGCCTGTAATTGGTAAAACTTTATGAAGGGTTTCTTTACCTTTATTTAACTCCTCTACAAATTCTTCAATTCCTCTTTCATAATGGAATTTAGCATCTCTTTCATCTTCTTCATCAACTACTTCAATAGTAATTCCTTTAAGTAAAAAGGCTGATTCTTGCATTCTTTCACATATTGTTGTATAAGAAAAATTAGTCGTTGAAAAGATTTCATCATCTGGTAAAAAACGTACTGTTGTACCTGTTTTATTAGTTGTACCTATCTTTTTTAGAGGAACGCTAACTTCACCACCATTTTCAAAGCGAATATAGTATTCTTCTTTATCGTGTTTAATTGTTACTTCTAACCATTTCGATAAAGCATTAACAACACTAGAACCAACACCGTGAAGTCCACCGGATACTTTATAACCATCTTGTTCAAACTTACCACCAGCGTGTAAAACAGTAAATATAACTTCTGGTGTTGTTCTACCTGATGCGTGCATTCCAGTAGGTAAACCACGTCCGTGGTCTTCAACACTAATTGATTTATCTTTATGAAGAATAATTTTAATATAATCACCAAAGCCATTAATAGCTTCATCAATAGAATTATCAACTATTTCCCAAACAAGATGATGAAGACCTCTTTTATCAGTAGAACCAATATACATACCAGGTCTTTTTCTTACTGCTTCTAAGCCCTCTAATATTTTTATTGATGACTCATCATATTTTAAAGCCATTAATATCACTTCCTAATCTTCGCTATCTATTATTATAAGGGAAATATTTTTATTTTTCAACTTTCCTTGACTTAATTTGACAAGTCCAATTCTTAATATTTTAGTAAAATTTAGGCAAAGAAAAAAGCCTTAAGGCTTAATTTTCCATATCTTCTAGTTTATTATATGTCTTTTTAGCAGCATTTTTGACCATATTACGCATACTATTCATCATTCCTGGATTTTTTTGCATATACATATAGCCCATAAT
>CANRQG010000073.1 GCA_947632735.1 uncultured Bacilli bacterium
TTCTCTAACACTTCGTCGATACCTACGCGTGTATTGGACTTTCACCAACTAGATATATGCCGTGCACGGCACACTAATAAAACTCACACAGAGAGGCGTGAGTAATTATTTCGATGGATGAGTGGTTGTTGAAGGTATGTAACTTAAGAAATTAAAAAAAGCTTCATCAATTTACTAATCAGTATTGTGCGTGATATAATTTCTATATATGAAAGGAATGAATAATATGCAATTAATACTTTGTGGAGGTGGCTCTGGAGAGCAAAATACTCTAGCAAATCAAAAACTTAACGAAATAATAGACCATACAAAATCGATTTTATATGTACCACTTGCTATGAATGAAAACGATTATCCTTATGATGGTTGTTACGAATGGATTCAAAGCGAATTATCAAACGTTGATATTCCCAGTATAGAAATGGTTAGAAGCTTTGGGGAACTAGCATCTAAAAATTTGCAAAGTTATTCTGCCATATTTATTGGTGGAGGAAATACTTATAAATTATTATTAGGATTAAAACAAAGTGGTGCTTTTAATAATATCAAGAATTACATTAATAATAATGGTATTGTAATAGGTGGAAGTGCGGGCGCAGTTATATTTGGGTATGATATAGACATTATATCAAGTATGGATTCAAATGATGTTAATTTAACTGATACTAAAGGATTTAATTCTCTATCAGGTATTTCAATTTTTCCGCATTATACTAATAAAAAAGCAAAATTTACTGATGAAGAAAATGCAGCAAGATTAAGTAAGTTTACCGATTCAATAATCAATTTTTCGCAAAAAATTGGTGAAGTTATTGCTATTCCGGAAGAAGATGCAATTTATGTTAATGGAAATAGTATTGAAGTAATTGGTACTAGACCTTATTATACTTTTAAAAATGGAAAAGTAGAACAATTTGAAATAGAAAGTAAAGTAATTGGAAAATGATGCTAAGTATTAATACTTCGCATCATTTTAATTTTATTTATTTTGGTTTTAATAAAATTATTAACCCCATAGGATATTTGATGGTTTTATGGATTTAAGCAAGTATATATGATTTTTTAATTTTTTGATGTATAATAATCAATGCAAGGGAGGTTCAGATATGACTAACAATGAAACGATTAAATTTAAAAATGCTATTGAATTTTATATGTTGGCAAATAATTTAAAATATGCAACTAGGGATAATAAACAAAGTTTAGCAGACCAGATATATGGAACAATGATTTTAGCAGTAGCTATGAATTCTGAATATCAGAAAACAGAAAATATTGGAGAAATAATAAAAACAATTTTACTTGAAACTTTGGATTTTTACTATCCTAATGAAGTTAAAAAATGTACAGATAAAATGTCTAAAAAAGCAGCCTTTATTACTAATTCAGCTAAAGCTTTAAATGTTGATAAAAGTTTAAGTGAATCATCAAACTTTGTATTTGAATGTGCAATGGCAGAACTAACGTTAGAGTATTTTTTTGAAAATTTTTTAATAGAAGAAAATATAGATGCTAAAAATGTTGATGAATTATATACAGTTGCTAAAAACTATGGTTTTATGGACCAATTAGGAAATGATGAAACAAAAAATTATGAAATTTTTAAGTTTTATTATAAAAATCGTGTTTTAAAAAAGAAAGAACGCAGTGGTTGGGATTCAAAACATTGGAATGTTTCAATAAATAGAATTGAAAGAGTTTCAGAGCATATTGTGGGAACCATTGCTTTAGCTATGGCTCTAGATTCGGAATTTGATTTTAATGTTGACATTGATAAAGTGGTTACGGCTTTATGCATTCACGAAATAGGAGAAATAGGTATTGGTGATATAACACCTTTTGATGGCATTACTCCTGAAGAGAAAAAAGAAATTGAACATAAAGCAATGACAGAGGCTTTGGGTAATTTAAAAAATAAAGATTTATTATTAAAGATGCTTTTTAGTTTTGATGAACAGGATACTTTTGAATCAAAATTTGCTCATTATTGTGATAAATTAGAAGCAGACATTCAAGCGAAAGTATATCAAGATATGGGATATCAGCATTCTCTAGATGAACAAGATGGCAATATTGTATTCAAAAACAGTAGAATACAACAAATGGTACAAGGTGGAGCAAGAACAGCATTTGATATATGGTATGAATGGGATAAAGGAATATATGCTGATGAACCTATATTTACTAAGACATTACAATATGTTAGAGATAATAAATTAAAATAAATATTGAAAGGTGTAAATATGATTACTAGAGAAAAAATATTGGATTCTATAAAATATGTAGTTGATAATTCAAATTATGTGGTTATAAATAGAAATAATATAGACAATGCCATTAGTTTATTAAAGGAAAGCAAAAAAGAACAATGGTTAAATAGTGATTATTTAGGTTTAGAAAATTTTTCACAAGAACAGGTATTATTTTATTTAATATTATGTGAATCTTTAAATTTTTGCTATTGGGATTCTGATATTAAATGGAAAATAGAATATAAGGATGGATGGTATTCAGGGTCTTTTGGGTTATTTTATTCTATATCTAAAGCAATAAAAAATGGGCACAATTTATTAAATATCGAATATTTGGAAAATATAACAATTGAGGAACTTGATGAGATATTTAAAGGTACAACTTCAATTCCACTGTTAAAAGAAAGATTTGAAATCATTAAACAATTAGTATCTGAATATAAACAAATACCCAATATCACAACACAATTAATGAGTGCTAATAGTGATATTGAGCTTTTAAATAATATTGTTAATCATTTTAGTAATTTTAGAGATATAAGTTTATATAAAGGCAGAGATGTTTATTTCTTTAAAAGAGCTATTTTATTAGTTGGAGATTTGATTTTAAATATTAGTTCTATAAATAAATCTGTAAAAAACGATGATGATATGACAGGCTGTGCTGATTATAAAATACCACAAGTTTTAAGACATTTAGGTATCTTGGAATATTCAGATGATTTGGCTACTTTAATTGATGAAAGACAAGAAATTCAACACGATAGTGAAATGGAAGTTGAAATTCGGGCTAATATGTTATATGCAATAGAGCTTATTAAAGAAAAATTACATCAAAATGGAATTGATATGAATTCAGTTCAAATAGATAATGCTTTATGGTTATTGAGTAAAAACAAAGAGTTTAAAGATAAACCACATCATTTAACTAAAACAATTTATTATTAGGATACGGCTTTGCTAATAGGAAAAATACTAGGAAATTTATTAGGAAATACTACAAAAACGATAATGATTTCTTACGGCGTTTTCTTACGATTAGATTATGAGAACCAGGAGTTAAAAAGTTGAGAAAAGTATTACGTAAAAAATAAAAGCGTTGAAATATCAACGTAAAATACATATTGGAGCGGATGATATGGGGGCTATTAAATTTTAGTCCTTTATGTATCTTACTAGCATTTTTTTATTCAAAAACAAACAATTTTTATCTTTTTTAATTAAAATAAATTAAAAAACAATTTCATTTATTTTAAATTTTGCTACCTAAATGCTACCTAAAATTTTACTTGATAATTTTACCTATATAAATTGTAAATTACAACACTTATTTTTTTACATTTTGTCATTTTTATAATTAGAAGAAGTGCTATTCCATAGCCTCACATATTAATTATATCAAATTCACATAAAACAGTATATATTTAAAGCAAAAAAGGTCGAATTTTTTCAATTAAAAAGCCTCCAAAATGAGGCGTACCCATCAAAGCGAAACACCATATATAAATGTGCACTGATTAAATGTTAAGAATAAGTTTGACATTAGCAGTAATATTCTCATCACTTAATTGTGACTCCAAATTTAAACTTTGAATCATTGCGGAATACTGAATGCCCTTTTTTAATTCTGCTAATAGTTCTTTACAATAATATCTTGGTACATAACCCAAATGATATGATTTATCATTTTCTTTGAAAATAATTTTAATTGCATTCGAATCTTTTAAATTTTCTGGTTCTGGATCTAAATAAAGTTTTTTATTAACCTTAAGATAGTGTTTACATTCTTCTACATCACTGCAATGACTTGTCCCGGCAACATCAAATTCAATTTTACTTGGATCAAAAGCTGGAACAAATTCATAGTTATCTGTTAATGTTCTCCCACGTGTTGCTTTCAAAATATCAAAATCATCTGAATCTTTTTCTAAATTATAACAATTTAAAATTTCTAAATAATCTGGTCTTGTTTCATTTGGCAATCTTGTCAAAATATTTGTAAATAAAGTACCACTTTCATATGATTTTTTTAAATCTTCAAAGCCTGGAAAATATTTAAATCCAACTGTTCTGGCGTCATCTAATTCGGAATTAACATAATTAAAACTATATCTATTATTTTCTTTAATTAATGATCCAATTTTATATCTTCTACGTGAAGTTGGATCTTTCCAAATTAGCCATAATTCTTCTTTCATTACTATCACCTCTTTTTACTTTATATTTAATAGTATGTCTCTTCGTCTGATTAAGTACATTATTATATATTTTTTATGTTCATTAGTCAACAATTCATTTGGTATTTTATTAACTAATTCCTCTATTATTTCATCAGTAAGTTTTTTTAAATTGTTAATTTCAGGTGTAACATATTGTGGAAAATTATCATATAAATATTTAATCAATTCAAAATGCTTATATTTGGTTTTATTGTCTTCCTTGTATATTATTGTCTGACTTCTATCTATATATGCATTAAAACTTTTTATACCATCATAATATTTTTGTGCATTGGCAGTATTTTTAAATTCTCTTAGTAAACTATCTCCATTATCATATAATGGAGAAATAAAATTTTTCCCTTGCTTTTCTGTAATTCCCCAATTTTCTTCGTGCCTATCTTGTTCCCCTATTAGCGCATCAAAAATCATTATCTTAATAAAATTCTTAAATAAATCAATATCTATATCATCTAATACAGATTTAATATTTGAAATAGTATAATAATTATTTCGCTCTTTAGTATCTTTGTTTAAATATGCAATAATATCAGTATGAGGAGCATTAAATCTATCAGAAAAATAATAGTTTAAAACTCCAATCTTATTATCATTATCGACTGCCAATTCAATTTTTGCACAATCATATCCCAATACTTTTGCAATTTCATATGCTAACTTTTCAGAGCATGCTTCACTGCAATCATAATCTTCACGTTCATATTTGAACATTGCAATCTCATGTTTATTATTAATAGTTAACATTTTTTTCCTTGATCCACGAACAATAGGTTCATCTTGTATAAATTTAAAATCGATTTCTGCTTTTTTTATTTCATATTTTTCCATAGATTCACCTACCTTACCTATTCTATTTAAATTATACCATATTTTTTTGTTTAGGAGTATACAGGTTTGATGTTTTTATTATTTCTTTATTTCAGATATATCTAAATAATCTTCTTTATTTCCAATTCTTTTTAAATAATCATTACCACCATCAACCGCAACAGCACCACACGTGCATTTTTATAACCATTTATACTTTCTATAATATCTCAACACTTTTTACATTTGATTTTATTACCAATTATTTCTTCTTTCTTTTCCATAAGTCATCTCCTCATAATGTATTATATCATGATTTTATAACAATCATATACTATCGTTTACGGTATAATACAATTTCAACCATACGGATGAAAGCTATATTGTCCGTACAACTGTTTAAAAATGTTTGAGAATTTTTGCACTTTTGTCACTTCTTCTCAATGAGCTATTCATAAAATCGAATTTTTTTGCTACCTAAATGCTACCTAAAATTAATTTAATATTTTTGGTTAATCTCTATAAAGCCTTATAAAACTTAATAAAAAACAAAAATGAGCCAGCTTTCGCTGACTCTTCAGGGGGTTAAACGTTATAATAGCGTAAAAAAGTTAAAATATGATATAATTATATTATAAAATCATTTGAATAACTGAATAACGTGAATAAGGAGTAATTTAGTATGCTAGATAAAATAATTAATACAATAAATCCAGATAATAAAGATTTAAGTGAATTATCTGTGAACGAAATGTTAGAATTGCTCATAAAATTAAATAAAATTTTAAGATGTATGGATGCTTCAGAAAATGTGATTGAAGAAAATATGAAGGCTGGAGATTTAGTTTCTCCTACAAGAGAAGTTCAAGCAAAAACATTGGAATACTTAACCCAAAATATGAGGAAAGTTCAAAATAAAAAAGCAAGAGCAACAATGGTTTATTATACACTACTAAATTTACATATGTTTGGTGATGGAAACGGAAGGACATCAAGATTTATGTATGATTTAATCAGTGGAGATTTAAGTGAGGATAATATCTCATATTACTTTCATAAAGATTCCAATAATATTGAAAACCAACGTAATGATTTAGAAAATGCTAAAGGTATATTAGATATTTCTGTAGTTAATCAAATACCGGATGAATTTTTAGGAGAGCAATTAAGTTTTATTCCTAAAGAAGTATTAGAAAATTATAATTGGATAACAGTTGGACACACTGATTCTAGCCCCTCTACTGAGAGTATTATTCCAAAATCTGTATTAGAGGAATTAAGCAAAAAAGAAATCCAAGATTTAGATAAAATTTTACAAGATGGATATGGTGTGCGATTATGTCCAAGCGGGGTGGCGATACTATATGTATCGAATAAAAAAGGCCAATTGAGAAAATGGATTGATAAAAATAACAGAGATATTGCACAAGGAATAGTAGGGGTACAAGGAAGATTAAATTTTTCTATATATAAAAATCCAGATATGGTAGCTGAATGGAATGTTGATGATTTTAGAGAAATTATCACTATGGGTAATGAAGTAAAGTATTTAAGATTAAAATGCTTGATAGATATTTTTGCAGAACCAGAAAAATATATAAATAATGATTCTGGTAACACATATATGAATGATATATTAGGTATTGCAAAACCCAAAAAGAATTCAGGAAAATAATTAGTATATATTGTTAAAATAATCTAAATATGTATGTTAGTTAATTGATGAAGCAATTTGCAAATGTGTTTTTTAATTGTCATTAATTATTAATCGAGTAGAGTAAATTTTCAATAACTTTATTTATTGATATGATACCCTCTCACACCACCGTACGTACCGTTCG
>CANRQG010000074.1 GCA_947632735.1 uncultured Bacilli bacterium
GACCGAGTTCTCTTGCAATAGCACGGTCGGAGATGCCCTCCGGGTGATCCTTCCAAAGCTGGATGATGGTATCGGCGTCCGGGTCAAGCTCATGCAATCTGGCAAAGAGCTGCTCCAGCAGCATGCGGTCGGCGACGACTTCCTCCATCGGCTTGCTGCGGTCGGGAATATAGTCACCGAGGGTGCCGTTGCCATCAGGGAGAGGCTGATCCAGAGAAGTAATGTCACCTGCTGCATGGTATTCGCAGCCGATGCAGTCGCCGTCACATTTCCAGATGAAGCGGTAAGGACACATGCACCTGCCGTGATCCTGTTCCTTGTGACGGATGCGATCAGCTTCCTTATAGAAGGAGTCGTGTTGTTCCTTAGTGACCGGCACCTTTTCGCTGGTGCTTCGAACGTAGATAAAGTAGGTCTTTTCATTTGTCATAAGATTTCCTCCTGTGATTTGCATTTGTTGAGCAATCACAGAGGGAAATTCATGGCATGTTCATCAGGAGTTCATCGCAACATATTGATTTCTGCGTGTATTTCTGATATAATAGGAATTGATGGGAATAACTCGGAAACACCACGAACCATAGTACCCGTCTATCCAGCCACTTCCCAGACGTCATATCGCCCTTGTGACTACTCACAAGAGCTATCCAATCGTTCGGTAGGTCAGCTGCCATAGTTCGTAAGGTTCTTAGGGTTCGACTTTGAAAATTGGAGAGAAAATCAATGACAAAAGGTGACAATCCACGGCTTTGTGGCGGCACCTTCTTCGTGCTTGTATTGCAGGCGCTGAAGCAGCGCGTCAAAGCAAGACAGCACTATAAAGGAGAGAGGGACGGCCTCTCAGATCCGGAGGTTTTAATCGGACTGATTAAAGTAATCAATCCCGACTATCAGGAACCGAAGGAAGGTGCGCTGAAAGGAAAAACAAACGACTTTAAATCTTGCAAAACCTCGACCGGTCAGTATCTGCCCTTTGGCAATACTCCGGAGATTGAGGCTTTTGACGAGCGTGTCCGGAATGAGTATCAGGACGCACTCGGTGCGATGACAGAGTTCGTTGCCTTGTTCCTTGAAACAGGCACAAAGGTAAAGAAAGATGAAAGACTCGTGAAGGCGCTGATAGACCTAATTGAGCAAGATGACAGCATCAAGCAGGATGAGGAGTTTCAAATAGAAGAGAACGGGCAGAAAATAAAAAAGACCGCACTTGGCGGTCTCGATGATGTCTGCCTCCCGGCATTCCTGCTGGGTGTCTGGCACTATGTGGTTGTTTATAGGAAAGACAACAGCGTAGGCAGAGATACCTACGACAGGTGGTGTCCAGAGAACGGCGGAGCTCCGAGAACATATTCTGGCGATATGGGCAAGCGCATCATAAAAACAATAAATGTTCGTATGCCTGAAACAAGCATGGCCGAGAACGATGAGATATTCGATTTTGGAGACGAGGATGCGGATCAGCGCTCAGATAATACAGAGACAGATTACGATTTTGATTTCGGAGATGAGGACGCTAAAACCGGCACGCCTCCTCCCCGACAGCAGATCATAAACAATCCATTGTTCATTTCACAGACGGGGGACAACAGTAATGTCATCCCGAATTATGGAACGATGAATCTGACGCTGGGCAAGCATGGAGGTGGCTCCAATGAGTGATGAAATAAGAGTAATATCTGCGGCTAATCTCCCGGCGAATGGGAAGCCGCAATATTCCCAGAGCGGGAACGACGCGGTAATGATTCCGAACTACGGCACCATCAATATGCAAATTACGCAGCAGACTGCGTCGATGCCGTATTTTGGTGGAAACATATATCTTCCTCCGAAAGTGGATCGGGAGTATTACAACATTTTTGTACTTGCCGGAGAGGAATTTGACAGGCCGTATATCAAGGTTCCGCGTGACCGGGCGCTAAATCAATGCATGACGCAGGAAACAATGGATAAGTTTGCGCCGATGACTGAAGAAAACCGCGAACAGATAAAAACCATGCCCTCGCTCTTTATGGCAGAAAATAATCAGTACGGGAAAGCTGATGAAAACCAGAATGTGATCTACGGGTTTGTGCCCGATATAAAGATTTACGACAATTATGTAAAAGTTTATTACTGCGGTTATAAACTCGATGTCCCGCAGTGGAGACTGAACGAATTGTTAGAGGAGCTTCAACTTGTAGGTAACGATAAATTCAACGAACTGAACCGGACTCACTGGTCAATCAAGCGCTGCGATCTGATTCAGGAGCTGCTTGAAGGAGGAGTCCAAATTCCCGTATTCACCATTGGTGATTCGCATTGATGGAGGAAAGTACATGAGTAACGAAAACGAAATTATTACAAATGAAGCAATGCCTGAAAAATGGGTAAATCTTGAGGATATAGCTGAACACTTGAGCGTAAGTACAGATACTGTCAGGAATTGGATAAAAGACGGAAAACTGCCATTCTATCGCGCGGGAAAACGCTATAAATTCAAAATTTCCGAAGTCGATGAATGGCTACGTGATGGGAAGATCACGGATTAAATGTTGCACGCAGAAATGTGGCAGAAGGGAGAAAGCCTATGCAGGACAAGATGAAGTCCCTCATAACAAATATAAAATTAGATGCTGCCACTTTTCATGGTGAGACAGTAGAACCTACATATATCAATTTCTTTTTTGGGAAAAATGGAGCTGGTAAAAGCACGGTAGCATATGCGTTTGAACATCCGGAGTGCCTTGAATGGCAGACCGGTGTAAATCCTGCCGACTACACGATCCTCATTTACAATCAGGAGTTTATAGATCGCAATCTGGCAAACTACGGTGATCTCAAGGGCGTATTCACACTCAGCGAGGAAAACGCCGAGACAAGGAAGCAGATTGATGATAAGACGGAGGAAAGAAAAGGCGTTATAGCTGATGGCAAGCAGGCTGCTGAAGACCGCGACAAAAAGAGTGGTGAGCTGAAACCACTGCGCGACGCATTCGAAACTACATGCTGGGATGATACGGAGGATATAAGAAAGAGCTTTGACCAGACGCAGAATGGCAAGAAAAAGAAGCTCCAATTTACAGATGAAGTGTTGTCTGGAAAACACTCGCCGATTGAACACAAAAAAGAGGATATTCAGAAGCTATACGATATTGCCTATGATCCAAAGGCTCGGAAATATCCACTATTTAAGTCCACTGGTGATTTGGAAGGCGAATATGATCTGTCTGGAGTATGTCATCTCGGTGAAAAAGTAACCAGCCGGAGCGAGACACAGTTCGCACAGTTCATGAAGGCACTGAATGCGACCGAATGGGTGAAGCAAGGCCACGCTGATTATGTGGTTGGCCATGATGAGGACAAGTGTCCGTTCTGTCAGAGAAAGTTGCCGGATACCTTTGAAAAGGATATCGCAGAGGCCTTTGACGAGGGATACCAGAAGGCTCTTGATGCTTTGGAAACTTTCAAAGCGGAATACGCAAGAAAGATGGCAGACCTGCTTGAACTGCTGAAAAATAATTTGAGCGATGTTTTCCCGAAGGTTAAGACCGCAGAATATGAAAAGCTCGTGGCGCAGCTTGAAACTGTCATTACAGAGAATGAGCAGCTGATAGCAAAGAAACGGACTACACCGGGTGAGGCCGTGGCGCTCAAAGATACAGATACCATTCTCTCTGATATTGATACAGTCGTAGCGGGTATCAATGAACTGATTCAGGAGAATAACGACATCGTAGCTACCAAGCCGGACAAGCAGCTTGAATGCTTCAATATGGTATGGGAGAAAATCGCATTTATCCTGAAGGATAAAGTGGCGGCCTATACAAAGAGCAAGAGCGATATTGAGGCTGAGGCTAAGAGACTGGACGGAGAGGTCAAAAAGCTGCAGGAGAAATATAAAGCTCTGTCGGCTGAAATTAATAAACTCAATGCCAGCGTGATCAACACGGCGACTACGGTGGAAAGCATCAATGCCCATCTGAAGGATTCTGGATTTGAAGGATTCCGGCTCCGCGAAAAGGAAGGCGTCAAAGGTACTTACGAGGTCATCAGGGAGGATGGCAAGGTTGCGGAAAAGCTCAGCGAGGGTGAGCGTAACTTCATTGCTTTCCTGTACTTCTACCACTTGGTGCGCGGCAGCCAGACCGAGACGGACTCCGGCAAGGATAAGATCGTGGTCATAGATGATCCTGTTTCCAGTATGGACTCCAGTGCGCTCTTTATCGTCAGTGCACTGGTGCGTGAAATGTTGGGCGTATGCAGCAATAACGTCCGACTGGAAGACCACGAATATAAAGGAAAGTATATTCAGCAGATATTCATCCTGACGCACAATGCCTTCTTCCACAGAGAGATCACATACAATCAGGTTAGCCATTACCGGTACGTGTCGTTCTTTAAGGTAAACAAGAAGAACAACATCTCGACTGTGGAGAAATGCGTAATCGAGGCCACAAAAGTCTCTGAGAAGGATAGGAACTTCAATCCGGTTCAGAATTCTTATGCGGCTCTCTGGCGGGAATATGAAAAGCTGGATGCACCGATTCCGCTCATGAACGTGATTCGGAGAATCCTTGAATACTACTTTTTACAATTGTGTGGCTTTGAAAGCACCGTTCTTAGCACTACAGTGCTTGAAGCGATAAAGAAGCAGATCATGGATGAAGCTGCCGGTGGCGTTCCAGATTATACAAAATACCATCTGGCACAAGCTATGCTGTCTTACATCAATAGGTCGGATGCTTTCAACGATGGACTCCACTTTGTAGATGAGAGCATCGATTGTGACCAGTACAGAAGCGTTTTTTATTCCATCTTTGAGGTGATGAATCAGGGACAGCACTTTAAGCACATGATGGAGGAATTGGAATAAGTCCTGATAATTGTACCGATGGCTTGGTAGAATAATGATAAAAAAGAAAAGTGAGGTAAACACAATGGCTGAAAAGAACACTGCCAATATTGGCTTTGAAAAACAAATCTGGGATGCGGCATGCGTGTTGTGGGGACATATCCCGCATCAGAATATAGAAACGTAATAATCGGGCTTATTTTTCTGAAGTATATCTCTACGGCATTTGACAAGAAGTATCAACAGCTTGTGGCCGAAGGGGATGGATTCGAGGATGATCCGGATGCATATCTTGAGGATAATGTATTCTTTGTGCCAGAGGATGCCCGTTGGAACAAAATTGCGGCAGCAGCGCATAAGCCGGAAATCGGAACGGTTATTGATGATGCTATGCGTGCAATCGAAGCTGACAACAAAAAACTCAAGAACGTGCTTCCAAAGAATTATGCCAGTCCAGATCTGGACAAGCGAGTCCTCGGTGATGTCGTTGACCTCTTTACCAATATGGATATGGGAGAGACCGAAGGTAACAGAGATGTCCTCGGCAGAACTTACGAATACTGTATTGCTCAGTTTGCCGAAAAGGAAGGCAAAGGCGGTGGTGAATTCTATACGCCGTCAAGTATCGTAAACACACTGGTTTCAATCTTGAAGCCATATTCAAACTGCCGTGTATATGATTGCTGCTGTGGCAGTGGCGGTATGTTTGTACAGAGTGCGAAGTTTATTCAGGCACATTTCGGCAATCAAGGTACGATTTCTATCTATGGTCAGGAGGCCAATCCGGACACTTGGAAGATGGTCATCATGAATCTTACGATTCGTGGCCTCGATGCAGATCTTGGTGCTTATCATGCCGATACATTTACGAATGACCTTCATCCGACATTGAAGGCAGACTTCATTCTGGCCAATCCTCCCTTCAACTATAATCCGTGGGGGCAGGATAAGCTGATGGACGATGTTCGCTGGAAATACGGAATTCCGCCTGCAAGTAATGCCAACTTTGCATGGATTCAACATATGATTCATCATATCGCTCCGAACGGTAAGATCGGACTTGTTCTTGCAAATGGAGCACTGTCTTCCCAGAGTGGTGGCGAGGGTGAGATCAGAAAGAAGATTATCGAGGATGATTTGATCGAAGGCATTATCGCTATGCCCCCACAGCTCTTCTATAGTGTAAAAATCCCTGCGACGCTCTGGTTCATTTCAAAGGGCAAGAAACAGAAAGGTAAAACAGTCTTTATCGATGCCCGTAAGATGGGGCATATGGTAGACCGTAAGCATCGAGATTTTACGGAGGAAGATATCCAAAAGCTCGCAGATACATTCGAGGCTTTCCAGAACGGCACACTTGAGGATGAAAAGGGCATCTGTTCTGTAGCGACGATTCAGGATATCGCAAAGCAGGATTATGTTCTGACTCCGGGACGCTATGTTGGTATCGAGTAGCAGGAAGATGACGGCGAACCATTCGAAGAGAAAATGACCAGACTGACATCAGAGCTTTCTGACATGTTCGAACGTTCTCACGAGCTTGAGGATGAGATTCGTAAGAAGTTGGGGGCGATTGGATATGAGATTTAATATATGGAAAGATGCCAAATTGCATGAGTTACCAGACTTGCTTGATTATATTGTTGATAATAGAGGAAAAACAGTCCCTACAGACCCGGAGGGAGAACATGTCCTGATTGCAACAAATTGTATACGAAATGAAAACCTATATCCGTCCTACGAAAAGATCAGAACATTAAATGACGAAACATATCGAAATTGGTTCAGAGCGCATCCAGAACCCGGAGATATAATTTTTGTTAACAAGGGAACGCCGGGGAGAGTTTGCATGGTTCCTGATCCGGTCGATTTTTGTATAGCTCAAGATATGGTTGCTTTTCGAGTTAATTCGGATGTTGTGTACAACAAATATCTTTTTGCTGTATTGCGTAGTGAACGAATTCAAAAACAGATAACAGCGACAACTGTAGGAGATGTAATTCCTCACTTTAAAAAACAACAACTAAAAGAACTATTGATTCCTGTGCCGCCTATGAATATTCAAAAGTGCATAGGAGATTATTACTACTTATTTTGCGAGAAGGAGGAGCTTAACAAGCAGATAAACAAGAATTTAGCGGCTTAGATGTCAATATCGGAGACATCAAGATCACCGAACATGAGCTGTGGCAAGAGAGAATCACGCATATTCTCTAAACGCATATTTTCAAAGCAATTTGACGCTATCATCGAA
>CANRQG010000075.1 GCA_947632735.1 uncultured Bacilli bacterium
AACACTTCGTCGATACCTACGCGTGTATTGGACTTTCACCAACTAGATATATGCCGTGCACGGCACACTAAAAAAAGAACCTGTTAGCTAACAACAAGTTCTATTCTATTTAATCTTTCTTTATTTAAGGTAATCTCATAATTCTTATTATTTATCTTAGCAGAAGCTTTATTTATAGCCGCAAAAGCATCAACTACTTCACCATAATCTTCTGAGTCACTAGTCTTAGTATAAATCATAATTGAATAAGTACCTTTTTCTAAGTCCTTAATATCAACACTTGAATTATACCAAGCAAAACTCTTATCTTTATTATCACTAGATGTTACCTTATAGCTACCTTTAGAAGTACTTCCTATATCAAATGTATATCTCTTGTAAGTATCAACATTTTCAAAAATTACTTTTCTAGAAATATCGGCTTCCTTAGCATAAGTACCGGCATAATTATAAGACGTACCAATTAAGTTTAACTTATTATTTACAAACTTCATATCATCATAATCATTAACCATATTTCTAAAAGTATTAGCTGTTTTTGTTGTAATAAGATTTTCTCTTATATTAAGAACAATTTCTTTAGCCTTATGTGATAGCATCACTGTAAAGTTATAACCTCTTTCTCCATCTTCACTACGCTTATCAAAATCTCTATTAAAGGTATTATTAACTAATTCTTCAGCATAATAATCTCCTTTTTCTGCTCTAACATATAACTCATAATCACCTAACTCAATATTAGATAAATCTAATTCTTCTTTAAACCAAGATTTTGAATAATCATAATTATTCTCTTTACCTAAATCATAAGGAACTTTACTTGTCCAAGGCGTTAAGTCTAAACTAAATTCTTTTGAAGTATCAATATTTCTTAAGATAAGTTTATACTCTACATCAGAAACATTATTATTAGCGTTTAAAATTATTAAATAACCGCTAAATGTATATTTCTTTGTTGTCTTATTCCAAGATAAATCATCTAAATAAAATTCACCCTGTTTTTTAGTTAAAACTTTCTCTACTACTTCTATTTTTATTGTTTTAGTAGTTTTATTTTTATAAGAATCAACTACTTCATAAGTAACTTTATAACTACCCAACTTTTTAGTATCAACAGTATTTTCTACTACTTTAATCTTCTTTGTTAAATCGCCATCTTCTTTATCAGTTGCGCTTACATTATCTAATTCCTTAAAAGTAGAATTAATCGCAACTTGTCTATCTTCCGCATTTATTACAGGAGCTTGGTCTTTTACAATAGTTACCTTTATTTCTTTTCTTGTTGTTTGATTATAACTATCAGTTACTTCATATACTATTTTGTATGTTCCTAAAACCTTATTATCAACAGTATTTTCTACGACTTTGATTTTCTTTGTTAAATCTCCGTCTTCTTTATCAGTTGCGCTTACATTTATTTTTACCTCGTGATTAATAGTAATTTCCGTATCAACCGCATTTATTACTGGTTTTTCATTCTTTAATACTGTTACTTTTATCTCTTTAGTCGTTTTTTGATTATTACTATCTACTACCTCATAAACAACTTTATAAGTACCAGCTTGATTTTTATAAGTATTTTCTGTTACCTTAATTTTTTTCGTTAAGTCTCCATCTTCTGCATCACTAGCCGTTACTCCCTGTAAAGGATTAAAACTATCACCCTCAGTTAATGTCTTATTAGATGCATTAATTACTGGCTTATTATTATCTGCTTTAGCTGTAAACTTTTCTACTGTAACAGTTGGATAATTACCAAGAGTCCAACCATAAACATTATTATTTCCTGTTAAATTTACTGGTACTTTATACCATAAATCGTTGCCAACATATTTTTGTTCTAATATTGGCGTATAAGAGTAAGAATATTGTCCACCGATTAAATATTCACTCTTATCAATTGTTGTACTAGTAACCCAAGTATATTGATTACCTGAAGCATTTACCATATATTTACCATAATCAGAAGTTACTAAACGTAAGGAATCAGCACTTATCCACTCTTTCTGGTCATACTTATAATCAGAAGTTACTAAGTAAGCAACAGGATTACCATTTTCATAAGCAATAGTATAAACCATAACATATCTATCTTTTTGTAGAGTAGCTCCTGTCTTAGAATCAAGAGTAGCATCATAATAGTAAGGAGTTGCCTTAGTAGAAATACCTACCTTAGGTCTAAACTCTGTATTTTCAACAAGTAAATCATAGGTATAATACTTATCTTTATACTCTGTTATGTCATCAACACTTAAATAACCATTCTTAGCTTTATTAATCTTCTTAACTGAAGAAGCAGGTACATAAACATAACTATTCCAGTTATAATCTCCTGAAGTAATCTCATTATAATTAGAATCAATATTTAAATCACTTATTACCTTATACCAAGTAGTATTACCATTAACATTTTGTCCCTTAACTTCTCCAACTATAACTAAACCATCTTCAGCTTCAGGATATTCATAAATAAGTTTAGAAGAAGTATTTGCCTCTCTATATGCCTTAGTAGGGCCTTTAACAACACCTAACTGATAAGAATTATAATCTTGAAGACCAAATGCTTTATCCAAAGAATAGTAGTTAGCAGCCATCTTCTCACTCCAATAAGTATCCGATGCATACTTAACATTCATACCTATCCATTTATCACCAAATTGTGGTCCAAAATAACGCCGATCTCTTGGATGAGCATAACCATAAGTTATCCATTTTGAAGCATATCCTAAAACACTACTAGCAAAGTTAGCGTACCAGTTAGCAGCTTGATATGGATTTGAATCAACCGCATTTAAACCAAAACCATTATTTTTGTTTATAGATAAAGAACTACGACCATTACCTGTTTCATTTCTACTTAAACTTAAAGCCAAGATAGCATTAACACCATACTTTTCTTGAGCATAATAGAAAAATGTACCTTTACCATATAATCTTGATGAACTACCATTATCATCATTACCATATACATCTTGCTTAATACCCATATTATTTCTTATATACTCATCAATGTTAGTACTTGAATATTTTGTCTTAGTATGATTAGACAAATACATATAATAATTGTAATAAACATCATTCTTATTAACGGCATTATTATAATTACCATTCTTATAATCTTTTATTAAAGTAGTTAAATTTTTATAAAAATAATGTCCATCATAACTATAGTAAGTTCCTGTACTTAACATAGATGGCTTTGGTCCAATTGTACTTCCAGCACTTCCATAATAATTATTTTGAATTTTAGCCACATAATTATGTCTAATACTATCATTTGTTACTGTATAAGAACTACTTGATTTAACCCAAGTAATTGGAACTATCTCATAATAGTCTTGATGAAGCCATCCAGTATAATTACCAGTTCTTACTTTTGCTGTCCAAACATTCTTAGAATTAGAATAAGCTGTATCAATATGAGCTCCATCTACTCCACCATATAATGAACCAGTATCCATATATGTATAAGAACTACCTGTTAATTCACTATTATTATAAAAATTAGTTATAGCTTCAGGAGAAACTGACAAATCAAGTAATGCGACATTTGCGTCAATTATCTTAGCTCTATTGTTTACTTTAGTCAAAATCGCAACACCATCTTCTCCATTCTTCTTCATTGCTGATTTTGCACTATTATAATCACTATGACAACTCAAAGTATTAATTGAGCCATCTTTATTAAAACGGGCAACCTCAAAATTACCACATAAATTACGATATTGATAATTATCAACTGAAAAGGCAGAAACGTCTTTCAAAGAAAACAATATAAAGGAAAAAAATATAAATATCCAAAACTTTCTATTTCGCATAAGCGCAAACCTCCTCATTGTATTTCGATATAATTATACCAGTTTTTATACAAACATTAAACATCCTAATCTTATATTTCATCTTTTATTTACATATTTTTACAAAATTTTACATAGTTTTTTAAGCTTTAAAAGTTGTTAAGGGAAAAAGTTGCTAATTTTCCTTAAATTGGTTATAATTTATAATAGCTAATTCGTATATTTATGGAGGTTTTTTATGTCAAAAAATGGTAATGAGAAAAAGTCTAAACTCAATTTAGTTTTAAATATATTATTAATTATCTCACTGGCAACAAGTTTGCTTGCTATGTATGAGATATTTTTACTTGATTCTATTGAAAATACTCTAAGATACATTGTAATTACTCTTTTAGGTATTATAGATTTAGTACTAATATTTAAAAGATTTTCCAAAAAGAAGAAAAAGAAAAAAAGATTAGGCATAATAATATTTATGATTTTATACTCTCTAATTTGTGGCTTTGTTGGTGGTGCAATTTACTATGTCTATGGTCAAATAAGTAGTATCAATAAAGTATATGTAACATATACTTCTGACTTAATCACAATGAGTACTAATGAAGTAAATGATATTGCTGATGTTGAAAATTTTGAAATTGGTATTTTAAATGATAAAAAGTCTCCTGAAGGATATATAATTCCTCAAGAGATAGTTAAAGAAAATAAATTAAATGATGAAAACGAACTAAAAAGTTATGATGACTATACTTCTATGCTAGTTGATATGTATACAGGAGAAATAGATGCTATGTTTGTATCAAGCAGTTATGTATCAATGTTCTCAGGAATAACTGGCTATGAAAATATTGAAAATGAAACAAAAGTAATTATTTCTAAAGATAAAAAGATGCTAAAAACAGATGTTTCTGTAAATGAAGGAGCATCAAGTGGTAAAGATATTAAAGAACCATTTACTTTACTACTAATGGGTATTGACTCAACTGACGAAGTCTTAAGTAAAAATGCTATTGCAAATGGTGATACATTAATATTGATAACCTTTAACCCTAAAACTTTAAATGCCACAATGTTTTCTATTCCTCGTGATAGTTATGTGCCAATAAGTTGTTGGCAGGGTAAACCAGAAAACAAAATAACTCACGCCGCTGCTTATGGAAATGATTGTATGATGAATACAATAGAAGAATATTTTAAAGTTAATATTGATTATTATGCTAAAATAAACTTTAAAGGCCTAGTTAAACTAGTTGATTCCGTTGGTGGTGTAGAAGTTGATGTACCAAAAGAAATATGTACTGATGACTCTTCCCGTGGTGGCGAAATTTGTATTCCTGAAGGACGCCATCTTCTAAATGGAGAGCAAGCCCTAGTTTTTGCTAGAAATAGAAAAGCCTTTGCTAATGGGGACTTTGCTAGAGCAGAACATCAACAAGAAATTATTATGGCTTTAGTTAATAAAATGAAACAAATAACAAGTGTTAAAAAATTTATGGAAATTCTAAATACTATTTCTAATAGCCTAGATACTAATCTAACTACTAAACAAATCTTATCTTTCTACAACGTTGGAAAAGATATTATAAAGAAAAGCTTAGCCAATGAAAATGCTGACCTTGTAAATATTCAAAGATTATATCTAGATGGAATTGGTCAAATGATTTATGATGAACGTACAAGAATAGTTCTATGGGATTACATTCCAAATGAAAGTAGTCGTAAAGACATTATTCAAGCTATGAATGAAAATCTAGAGTTAGCTAATCACGAAAATATAACAGAATTTAGTTTTTCAATAAATGAACCTTACGAAAAAGAAGTAATCGGAAGCGGTCCATATAAAACAGCTAATTCTTATAAATTGCTACCTAACTTTGTAGGCGATAGTAAAGCTGATGCTGAAGCTTATGCCAATAAAAATGGTATCAATATATCATTCATCGGTAATAGTGGTTATGTAGTTTCTCAAAGCTATCCTGAAGCTAAAAGAATGGACTTAATTAAAGGTAATGTTGTTCTAACCCTTTCTGGTAATAGCGTAGAAACTGATGATAAAGTTACTAAAGATGATAAAGATGATGACGATGACAAAGTAAAAAAGGATACAGACGAAGATTTAGACGATGATGAAGAACAAGAAGACGATAGTCCTAGTCCAAGTGAAAGTAGCGTTCCTGAAGTAAATGAAGATACTAACAGTAATCAACCTGATGAATAAAATTTAAAAACGAAAAAGCAACTATACAAAGTTGTTTTTTTATATACAAAAAAAGAGTCCACAGGAACTTAAGATACTCTTTTATACATATAAACTGTTATATATGGTTGGAGAAGTGTTTGATTTTTATTTCCACTTTCATTAGTAGTTAAAGCTGTTGCGCCAGTATCGCCGTGATTATGAGCTTGACCTCCACCAGTATTAACTATCCCCCAGGGAATCTCGACATTTATATCACTATTATAACTATTACTAAGCACACTTATACCAGTTTTTTCTGCACGTATACCATAATGAAAATATCCACCCGAATTATCTACTCCATTAAATATCCAAAAACCTAATTGATGATTATGACTAGGCATTTCAGCTATTGTTAAAATGTGATCACCTGTTGTATGAGTATGCGGATTAATTGTATGTGTATGACTATTATTAAAACTCTTACTTCCACCATCTTTTTCTACTTCGTTAAATTCATTCTGACTTGTATCTACACCTACTAAAGTTTGACCTTTTCCATATGCTTCCCATTCTCCTTCTAAAGCCTTCTTTACTTGGGCTACTGTAGATAAACTAGTACTTATGTAAATACTTCCGACAGGATACATTTCCTTTAATAGCTCATTTTTTAAATTAGATAATTCATCACTAAATCTAGTACAAGTTCCATCTATGGCATCTTGCACATTATTAAAACCTAAGCTAGAATTATCTTCATAATAAACATCCTTACTATCTATTAAATTTTCTGCTAATACATAACAAGAACCAACTGATATAATAACCGCAAGTACTACCGCTATCGTTATTCCTATTATCATCCTCTTATTTTTCTTTAAAATTCGCATTTCTTCACCAACTTTTTCTTGCACAATATTTATTATTTCTTAATAAAATAATACCCCCCCCCCAGGGTGGTATTGTCAAGAAAAAG
>CANRQG010000076.1 GCA_947632735.1 uncultured Bacilli bacterium
AAAAAAACTCCTTAAACCTTTATATATAAAGACCTAGGGAGTTTTTAGTTTTTAAAAAGTGTTTAAGTTGAGATTATCATTGTTTTAGAAAGGAGAAAATTTATGGAAAAAATTTTAAGAGTAGAAAAAATTGAAAAATATTATGGAAGTCGTTCTTCTTTAACAAAAGCAATTGATAATATGTCATTTGAAGTAGAAAAGGGCGAGTTTTTATGTTTGATGGGAGCATCAGGTAGTGGAAAGACAACACTTTTAAATTGTATTTCCACTATTGATAAAGTGACATCAGGACATATTTTTGTTGGAGGAGTGGATATTACTAAATTAAAAGGAAATGAGCTTAATAAGTTTAGAAGAGAAGAGTTAGGTTTTATTTTTCAAGATTTTAATTTATTAGATACTCTAACAGCTTATGAAAATATTGCGCTTGCTTTATCTATACAAAATGTAGGTGTTAAGGAAATTGATGAAGCAATAAAGAAAGTTAGTGAAGAACTTGACATTAAGGATGTTTTAAATAAGTATCCTTATCAGATGTCTGGTGGTCAAAAGCAAAGAGTTGCTTCTGCTAGAGCTATTATTACAGAACCAAAGTTAGTTCTTGCGGATGAACCTACGGGAGCACTTGACTCTAAATCAGCTAAGTTATTGCTAGAGAAGTTTAATTATTTAGAAAAACTTGGCGCAACTATTCTTATGGTTACGCACGATGCTTTTACAGCTAGTTATGCTAAGAGAGTAATTTTTATTAAAGATGGTAAAGTTTTTAAAGAAATTTGTAGGGGAAATGACACCAGAAAAGAATTCTTTGATAAGATTATTGATGTTGTAACTTTACTGGGTGGAGATTTAAATGATGCTTTGTAAATTAGCGCTAAAGAATATTAAGAAAAGTGTAAAAGATTATGCCATCTACTTTTTTACACTAATTCTTGGTGTTGCGATTTTTTATGTTTTTAATGCTTTAGATAGCCAAACAGTTATGATGAATGTTTCTTCTTCAACGGCAGAATTAATTAAATTTATGATGACAATTCTTTCGGGTGTTAGTGTTTTTGTTTCTTTTATATTAGGCTTTTTAATTATTTATGCATCAAGATTTTTAATAAAAAGAAGAAGTAAAGAATTTGGAATATATTTAACGCTTGGTATGAGTAAAAGAAAAATCTCATTAATTTTATTTTTTGAAACACTATTTATTGGTATTTTATCTTTAATTGTGGGACTAGGTGTGGGAGCTTTATTATCGCAAGTTATGAGTTTAGTTGTTGCTAATATGTTTGAAGCTGATTTAACAAAATTTGCTTTTGTCTTTTCAATGGCTGCTTGTATTAAAACAATAATTTATTTTAGTATTATGTATTTACTTGTTATGGTATTTAATACGATAATTGTTAGTAAATGTAGGCTAGTAGATTTATTAAATGGCGCTAAAATGAGTGAAAAGATAAAATTAAAAAATCCTTATCTTTGTATAATTATATTTATAGTAGCTTCTATTATACTTGGAAGAGCATATGCAATTGTAACAGTAAAGTTTTTAACTTTACGAGAAGTTATTGATATATTAAAGCCAATTATTATGGGAGTAGTCGCAACGTTTTTAATCTTTTGGTCTTTATCAGGACTTATTTTAAGAATTGTGCAAAGTTTAAAGAAATATTACTATAGGGGTTTAAACAGTTTTATATTAAGACAATTTTCTAATAAAATTAATACAACGGTAGTTAGTTTTTCTATTATTTGTTTAATGCTATTTATTACTATTTGTTTATTATCAGCGTGTCTTACTATTAAAAATTCAATGAATGCTAACATAAAGAAGCTTGCTCCAGCTGATGCCGATTTTTCAGTTGTTATGAATGCTTCTAGATATTATGAGCAATTTAAAAGTTTAGGCTATAATGATGAACAAATAAAAAATGCTAACTATACTGTTGCTCAAAGCTTTAAGTTATTTAATTTTGATATACTTTCATATTTTAAAGATTATGTTGAGGTAAATATTTATACTACACCTGATTTAACTTTTAATCATACTTTAGGTTCAAAGTTAGAAATGGTTAGAACACAATTTCCTTTTTTAGATTATGATGACTCTGAAGCTATAATGAAAATTAGTGATTATAATAAAGTAGCTAGATTATATGGCATCAATGAATATTCTTTAAATGATAATCAGTATATGATTATTGCTGATTTTAAATCAATGGTTTCTATTAGGAATCTTGCCCTTAAGAATGGGGAAGTAATTAATTTGTTTGGGCATACTTTAAAGCCAAAATATGATAGTTGTCAAGATGGCTTTTTAGAAATGTCTAGTCAACATATTAATACAGGAATTATTCTAGTACCAGATAAGATAGTAAATGAAGAATATTTATATGAAAATCATTTAATTGGTAATTATAAAACAACTGATAAAAATGCAATTATGAAAATTGAAGATAGTATTAATGAACTTGATAAAAATGAGAAAGTAAATAGTTATTTGCTTCCTAATGGTTCTACTAAGTTAGCTATTAAAGAAGCTACTGTTGGCTTATCAGCTATGGTGACTTTTATTGGTCTTTATTTAGGAATTATTTTCTTAATTAGTAGTGCTGCGATACTCGCTTTAAAGGAATTATCAGAAAGTAGTGATAATAGAGAAAGATTTAGGATGATTAGGAAGATAGGTGCTTCAGAGAAGTTAATTAATAAGGCTTTATTTAGACAAATTGCGGTAACATTTATCTTACCTTTAATACTTGCTTTAATTCATTCTATTTTTGGAATTATTTTTACTGTTAAGGTGTTAGAAGTTTTTGGAACTGATGAGTTATTGACATCAATTATTGTAACGGCTATTATTTTAGTATTTATTTATGGAGGATATTTCTTAATTACTTATTATTCAAGTAAAAATATTATTAGGGAGAGGTAATATATGAATTATTTAAGAAAAAATTTGTTTTTAATAGTGAGCTTTATTATTTTTATGATTCTTGTGGTTAGTGCTTATTATTTCTTTTCTCAGGCGAAAACTTTCTATACACAAGTTGATAATACTGGAGTAGAAGCAAGAAATAGTTCGAGGAGATATGAATATAGTTTGAAGATGTATGATAAAAATGGTAAAAGTAAGGTAATAAAATTTACGACAAGTAGATTACTCAGAGAAGATGCTTTTTTGAAAGTTAAGTATTATAATATTTCCGGTGTTAATATTTGGGAAGAACTTTCTTTTAATGAACTACCTAGTAAAGTAAAAAGAAAGTATAGTAGTTGATATGTAAAGTTGTGACAATTTTTTCTTTAAATGGTGCTATATCTATATAGGTGTGATATTATTATGACAATGGTAGGTGATATAGATGGAGAAAATTACAAGTAGTGAATTAGAAGAATTTAAGCAGTTAGTTGCGAGGTTTGAAAAAGACGATTATGCAAATTCTTTAGGTAGAGAAGTAGAAGGATTATTAGATAAAGATTATCTTCCTAGAAAGATTAGTGGTAATGAGTTTTTAATAGAAGGAAAGTTGGATGCGGATAAAAGCGAAAGAATAGTTTTAAGAGATGAGTTTATTAATGAAGAAAGAGACTTACACCAAATAACAGCTCAAATAGATAGAAGACAAGAAAATATGCCTGATTATTATGAAGATAGAACAGTAGCTGAGCTTTATGGTGGCTCTACTCGTGTAACTTGGACACAGGCACTTGGTAGAATAGAACGCGCAGTTGGTCCTAGCTTGGTTGATGTTATTTCTACTTCTGAGCACGAATTTAATAAAGATGGATATTTATCTAGTTATGGATATAAAAATGAAAAAAATAATACTAATTGCTCTTTATTTATAAATAATGATAAAATTGAAATAAAGAATAATGGACAAAATTATGAGTTTGATATGTGTGATGACGCGCTTTTTGATAAAGAAAATCTAAGCCATATTCCTTTAGATATAGACGTTTTAGTTAGTCATTTACAGGCAAAAAATGATAATGTTAAGTAAAAATACTTGACAAATTTCAAAAAATGTGTAAAATATATGACAAGTGAGGAGATATAAGCAAATCTTTTAAGGTTTCACTTGTGAGCTATCTCGGGTATAATGCCTACACAATTTATTAATAATTGGAGTCACGAATAAAATTGTTCGTGTCTTTTTGTTTGTCAAGGCTGAACAGGAAAGGAGAAAGTTATGTTAAAGAAAAATGAAGAATATACTGAAAAAGAACATTCTGCTATGGTTTTAAATGGTTCAAGTTTTGCAGTGTTTGTCGCTAACAAAGATAGAGAAAAGTTTGCTCAGTTTAAAGAAAACGGAAATGAAGATTTATCAGATAGCGATGTAAAATCTATGAATATTCTATTACTTTTAGAAAAATTGGGCTATCCTATGGATGAATTAGGAACATATTTATATAAAGAAGTAATTTTTGAAATAAGCGAGTCATTAAAAGAAATAACTGGTAAAAGAAGTGATATGGAAAAATGTAGATTTTTACTTAAAGAACTTAATAACGGTTTTTCTAATTTTTATTTTGAAATAGCTAGAGAATATCTAGAAATGGGTGTTAAACCATTTCATTTATGTATCGAAGATACTATTAATAAAATAGATAGTAAAAAAATAAATACTGATGTTTTCTATGATATTTTTGGTTCTTTCCCTAAAGAACAAAATTATGGCTTACAAGCTTTTCAGATAGCGGCTTATACTTTAGGTTTTTCTATCAATAAAGATGTTAATCCTCCTATGGTAAAAAAACTATCTAATATACCAGATAATATAAGATTAAAAGCACAGTACTTTTAAATTAATAATCACAAAAATTACATTCTTATGTATTTTTGTGATTTTCTTTATTATAATTGATAGGTATGAAAAAGAAAAATATTTTATTTCATTCAGAAAATATTTGTTATATAAATGTTAGTGAAGATTATATTAATGATTATTTAGAAATGGTTAATGATATGAATATTCGAAAATTAATTTCTACAAAAAGAAAAATTTACACATATCAACAAGAAAAAGAATGGATAGAAACTAATTTAAAGAATAGCGAGAAAGTTTTCACTATGATAGAAAAAAATACAGGAAAGTTTATTGGTAATATTGAATTAACAAATGCTACTGATAAATTGGCGGTTTTAGGAATATGTATAACAGCAAAAATGCAGGATAAACACTATGGAACAGAGGCCTTAAAGACTATATTAAGTTATGCTTTTAATAGTTTAAATTTACAAGAAGTTCATTTAGGTGTATTTTCAAATAATGAAAGAGCTATTTATATTTATAAAAAGTTATGCTTTACAGAGTATAAAGTAGAAAAGAGTGTTTTTGTTCTTGATGGTAAAAGCATTGATGACATTTATATGAAGAAAGTAAAATAATTAACGAGAGAAAGTTTGAGGTGATTATGTGGAAAGGTTAAAGTTTATTAGACCTACAAAAGAATATGAGGGGGAAGCTTTTCGATATATAAAGGAATTTAATGATTATAATTCACAAATAAATGGTGTTGGAGGTCTAAACCGTTATATAGGAGATTATGATGGTTGGTTAGAAAAACTTGAAAGAGATAGAACTATGGCACCTACTTCAGAAAAAGTTCCAGCTGAAACCTTTTTTCTAATAAGAGAAAGAGATAATAAATTATTGGGAACTATCAATATTAGATTAACATTAAATGATACTTTATTGGAACGTGGAGGAAATATTGGTTATGGTATAAGACCAACAGAAAGACGAAAAGGATATAATTCTTATCAGTTATATTGTGCTTTAAAATTTTGTCAAGAAAAGGGTATTAAAAAAGTTCTTATTACTTGTGATAAGGATAATGAAGCTTCAGCTAAATCTATTCAAAGTTGTGGTGGAGTTTTAGAAAATGAAATCATAGATAATTCAGATGGAAAATTAATTCAAAGATATTGGATTATGGTTGATGAAGCAGTAAAAAAAGGTCAAAAAAAATATGAAAAGTCTTTCAATTAAGTAGAAAAAGCTCACTTGGAGCTTTTTTTCGTAACAATATTCCTTATCTCTTTGCCTATTTCTTCATTAGTCATATCTAAAGCAATAGCTATTTTACCAAAGTTGTCAACAAGAGGCATATTAATGTCATTTTCAATTCTAAAGATAGTTTTTCTGTCTATATTGGTTAACTCCTCTAGTTTTTCTTGAGATATTTTTTTTCTTAATCGATATTCTTTTAACATTTACAACACCTAAAAAAATTGTAGCAACTTTGCCCCAAGAAAACATTGACAAGTTTGCCCCATAGTGATAAATTTATATTAGGGCAAAGTTGTCACAGAAAATTGCTTTGTTTATGTAGGTGATGTAAATGAGAAAAAGTAAAATATATTTAATAGTTATTAGTAGTATGTTACTTGGAATAGTAATATCAACGACTTTTTCTTATGCAATAGCTGAAACATTAATGAATAGTAAAGATGTCTATTATGAAGATAATTCTAGTTTAGGCTTTAATAATGTGCAAGATGCCATCGATGGTACTTGTGTTAAGTTTTCAGAAAAAATTGATAATTTTTTAGATAAGATATATCCAGTAGGAAGTGTCTATATAAGCACTACACTAGATACGCCAGCTAAAGTAAAGACAGCTATAGGTGGAACTTGGGAAGTCTACGGAAAAGGACAAACTCTAGTAGGAGTAGATACATCTCAAAATGAATTCAAAACAGTAAATAATACAGGCGGAGTCAAATCAGTATCTTATACCCCAAAAGGAACAATAGGAAGTACTGGTCTTACTATTAATCAAATACCAAG
>CANRQG010000077.1 GCA_947632735.1 uncultured Bacilli bacterium
AAATGGTCGAGAAGACAGGATTTGAACCTGCAACCTCATGGTCCCAAACCACGTGCTCTACCAAGTTGAGCCACTTCCCGATTAATGGCGCGCTCGAAGGGATTCGAACCCCTGACCTTTTGGTTCGTAGCCAAACACTCTATCCAACTGAGCTACGAGCGCAAGCTACTTAGTCTTTGTCTCAAAGCACTTATAATTCTAACACTAAATAGCTCGTTAGTCAACCCCCTTTTTCCCGAAAATCGGTTATCCAACTTTAATTATCCTGACTCTGCTCCGGAGCCATAATATTATATTTAGTACTTTTAATACCGTATTTTCCATAATAATTATACCCATCTCTTCCATAGACATAATCAAAGTTCATTAAACTCTACCTCCACACTAATATATGCCTACAAAAGATTTTTGTTAAAAAATAGCTTGTACCAACTTAACATATTCATTAATAATATTACTTCTTTTACTAGAATATATTACTTCCTTAGCCAAAGTAATATCATCAGTAATTATATTATCAACTTTTAAATCAAGCATCTTTTTAATACTTCCCTTGGTATTAACTGTCCAAACATACAATTCTTTTCCCTCTTTATGAACTTGCCTAACTATTTTTTTAGTAACACTCATCGCTTCAATACTAAAATTATCAGCATATTTTAAAGAAGTTATATCACCATATGCTAAACTCATAACATAAACCGTTTTAATATCTTTAGCATATTTCTTTACTTTTTCCAAAACACTATAAACCTGTGAAGTAATAACACAACTATCTTCAAACTTATATTTTTTAATAATAGAAACAACCTCTTTTTCCAAATTTTTCTCATACCCTGTTGGCTTAATTTCTATATTCAACTTAATATTATTGTTTTTAGCAAACACAACAACCTCTTCCAATAAAGGAATACGCTCATTTTTATACTCTTTTGCAAAAAAACTACCAGCATCTAATTTTTTAACGTCATCATAAGAAAGTTCCCAAGTATTTTTATTAACACCCGTTGTTCTTTGAAAATTAGTATCGTGAATAACAATAACCTGTTGGTCTTTCGTTTCTTGTACATCAAGCTCTATAAAATCAGCCCCTAAATCTTTAGCTCCCTTAAAAGCACTCATTGTATTTTCTGGAAAAAAACGTGATGCCCCACGATGCGCTGTTACCTCTAATGTTCTAGTCATTTCTATATTTAAATTGTATTTACCTTTATATAAACCATAAGTAAAGAAAAAACCAACTACTAAAGCAATTGCACTAACTAAAACTATTCCCCTCTTAAACCATTTGCTACTACCATTTTGACTTTCCTTAAAAGAAATATGCTTTACCTTTTCATTATTAGCGCTTTTATGCCAATAAAACATAACACTTATAGTAGCGTAACTTATAGGTGTACCTAACAAAACCAAGATAATAAAAGTAAAAGCTATAAAAAGCCATATAACTGTCGTTGTTAGACTTTTAATAATTATTATCTTCTTAAATATTTTACCAACTAATAATATTAATAAAATTCCCACAACTAAGAATACTAAATACAATATAAATATAACGGCTTGAACAACACATAAAGTAATTAAATCTTTAATATGACATTTTCTACTTAAATTAATACTACTTTTTTTAGCCTCTTTAAAGTCCTTATCTTCTAAAGTATAATAAAAAAATACATATAACCATCTAAGTAAAATACTAACTAAAAATAGATATACACAAACTATTAAAAAACACAAAATATTATTTTTAACAATATAATCCATTATAAATTCTGGTATTTTGATACTTGTTATTAAGCTAGAAGAAACACCTATATTTAAAAAAGGTATTAAAAATAAAACAAAAAAAACAATAGAAATATTTTTTAGTTTAATAACGCCTCTACATTTTTTTAAAGCTAGTCTAAAAGCTTCACTAATACTTATCCTTTTTCTTTGTGAAGAAGCATCTAAAATAATTATAACTGTACTAATATCAAAAAGTGTAAAGCACATCATAAATAAAAATAATATTATTAACAAAATAATTGTAAAAGGATTAGCTAAAAAAGAAAAAAAGTTTTCAAATGTTAAATAGCTATATCCTGTAAGTTTAGTTATCAAATTAAATAAATTTAAAAACAAAGGCATAAAAATAAGTAAAGACAACATTTTATAAATAAATTCAAAGCCTACTAATGTCTTTAAATTATAATTAATTAAAGCTAAAACATTTTTTACTTTTTTCATAAAGCTAATCCTTTCTAATAACTAATTTTATATAGAAACTATGCTATTTCAAATTCAACCGCAACATTAAAAACACCGTAAACATCTTCATCATATTCATAGTCAATATCTTTTATAATTCGATACGTTCCTTTACCTAGCTTGCCATAAGTAGACTTCCAATTTATTGAAACTTCTGCACTTTTTCCAGCCTTAAGGTCAAATGATGGACTATTAGGGTCTACTTCAACATCTATTTTATGCCATTTTCCATCTTGCTTAATCTCTAGTTCATATAAATTAGAGTATTCATAATCATCTTTACTATTATTTTTTAATATTAAAGTTACTCCCTCTTTACTAAGAGAACCTTTTTTAACAGATAACACTACATCTTTCTTTGTCTCTATTTCGGTTCTAGATTCACCCTCTACTGTAAATTTGCTTTCTTCCTTACCACAACCTGTTAAAACTAATAATAATGCACACATTAAAATAATTAAAAACTTCTTTTGCATAATTTTTCTCCTTTTCTTTTTATTCTAATAAAATTTTAGCATAATTATCCTATTCATTGGAACAAAAATTATCTTTTTTTTAAATTTTAAAAATATCCAAATAACGGTTTTAGAATTAAATATCTGTACTTTTCTAGACAAAATTTTCCTTTTATTTCAAATAATAGATTACTATTAAATAACTTTTTCTTTTGATTAACTTTACTTTTTTAAAATGTAAAAATAATAACATCATCAAATCTATTTACAATAATTTTACATATTATTTACATATTATTTTTATATTTCACCACTGCAAAGAAAAAAATGTACAGCATCTAACAAGAATACTAGCACATCTTATATCACTTATTAAAAATTACTTGGCAGTTCTTTTCTTCGTCAAATTTTTATGATACTCATAAACAGGAGCCGTTTGACTATCAGCAAAATTCTGAAAATCAAATGGTCTATCAAAATTAAATGTTTCTAATGTTGCATCAAGCATTTGAAAAGACCCCTTAACATCATTCCCAATTACAGTTTTAACAGGAATATAATTTTCATAGCCAGCACAAATCATAGATAACACCTTATTATCCGCTAATTTAAAGAAATGCAATGTATAACCTTGTTCTACAACATTGTCAATTAACGTTCTATTACATAAAACTTTGCTATTATCGTTTTTACCTGACAATTCATCAATAATTTTACTAGACGCACTATTTAACGCCGCAAGAACATTTCCACTTTCAGCATATGATACTAATTTTTCCTTATTAGTCTCACTACTTTTCTTTTCCACCCTCACAACAGGATATCTTAGAGAACAACTAAAAACTTTAATATAACATCCATCATTTAAAGCTTTTTCTAACCCTTTAAAATAAACGTTTTGCATAATATTCCTCCTTAAAAACTAAAATTTAACTGTTAATATCTAGCACTTTAAAAACCCATCAACTATTTTTTTAATAATACCTTTGCGGCTTGATAATTAGGTAAAATAATTTCTTTTCCTTTATCTGATAATTTGTTATAACTTCTTTGTAATTTATTATAAACAAATTCTGCCCCATCATCTATAGACATATTTTTTTCTACATATACCATTCGAAGTAAAGAAGGTACACTATAAAAATGTGCCATAGCATCCGCATCAGCTATACATACTTCTTCTGGAGTTGTTTTTTGAACTAATCTACTTCCACGATGATTTAAAATACATTTTTTTATCAGTTCTATATCTTCTTTAGCTATTGGATAAGAAGCTAATAACTCTTCAGCAATTTGAGCTCCAATTATATGATGTTCCTCAGTATAAGACTTATCAGTAATAGATGCAACATCGTGCAATAAAGCCGCTAATGCTACTATATCGTGACTTGCTCCATATTCACAACAAATCTTGGTAGCAATTTTATAAACTAGTTCTATATGATGGTCCCAAGCTCCTAACCCATAAGCATTAGATGGCAACATACATCTCTTTTTTACCTCTATATATATTTCATTTATTATATCATCCATTAAAATACCCCCAATAATACCTATAATAATGTGTAATTACTAAATCGACAAAATAAAATTTACTTAAAAAAATTATAGCACAAATTTAAGCACTTTAAAACAAGAACTATAATTAAAAGTCTAACCTAAATCTAGCCCTTAAAGAAAAAATATAACAACTTTTAAGTATTAAGCTTTACATATTAAGAATTGTAAGTTTTTAGAAATAGGTAAGCCACACTTATTAATATCATAATTTTCATATACTTCTTTAACAACAAGTCCAACATTTTGACAAGACTCTTTTACCTCATCAATTGTAAAAATTCTAAAAGTATGACTATCAAGATATTTCTTACCATCTATTTTAAAGATAATTTTACTTTCTTCAATTTTAGTTGTTTTATCATAGTTCCATTCCATAGTTCTAGTCATATTATCATAAGAATCTGTTTTACTACCTGAATTTTGGGGATTATGCAAATCAATTATTATCTTTCCCTTATCAGCTAAAATATTTTTCATATTCATAAGAGCCTTTTCTAACTCTCGTGTATCTTTTAAATGATTTAATACAGCAAACATTGAAATTATAACGTCATATTTTTTATTAATATTTATATCTAATATATTTTGTAAATAAAGATTAGAAGAAACCCTGCCTTTAGCAATATCTAACATTTCTTTATTAAAATCTAATCCATCTACTTTAAAACCATCTTGTTGCAATAAAGAAGCGTGTAAACCTGTCCCACAACCTATATCGATAATTTCATCATCCTGATTAATAAAATTTTTTAAAAATTCTGTTTCCATAGCATAGTTTTTATTTTTATAAAATATATCATAATATTTTGCAAATTCTTTGTATTCCATTTTTATCCCCTATTACATTTTTTACAATATCAAACTGTATTTTCTAAATTGACATATATAAATTAAAATCTACAAAAATTATAGCATAAATTTAAGCGTTTTAAAACTCGAACTGTAAAGTCCGAGTTTTAATATTTTCTGGTGTCCTAAAAAGAGACAACAACTTTTTGAACTAAAGAATCATTAATAAAATTAACTATAATACATTATTGCTTTATATATTTTTAATTTTCTAATTTTGAGGAATTTTAACTAAATTTTTTGATATCGAGGATTCTATTTCCCATTGTTGAGGTCTTAACTTATGCATCTGCTTGCAAAATTGTATTTCATTCCATATTCTATCAGTGGTCTCTTTATTACCATAGAATTTTAACAATTCTTCATAAGAATATTCATACATTTGAAATTTATCAAATTGTGGCAATGCTTCGCCTTTATAATTAGCCCTATCATTAGCTACACCCCACTCCCATTGTTCTAAAACTTCATCATACACATCATCATCAGCCCAAAAATCCATAATTAACTTTTGCTTTTCATCCAAAGTCCAGTTTGGATTTCTAAGTATCCAATATCTAATATCAAAATCTCCACATCCATGAGCTTGAGTCCTACTTAATGAAGCAAAAATACTTGCCATATACATACTACCTGTTTTAGCTCCTACAGGATTAATAGATCCACCAAATTCAGTATACATAGTTTGCTCATCTGTAATTCCTTTTTCATCAAGTTTTTTAGAGTAATTATTCATATCACTTTCATATCTAGTAGTCCCTATTTTATTCATCGCTTCATTAACTGCAAAATCTTTTTGCTTTTCAGTTAATTTTATATTATCATTCCATAAACTCATTAATAAATAAGAATTACCACCATTACTCGCACCATCTATAACAATTCTAGCTATATCCGTATTTGTATAAATATTTTGAATTAATTCATTGTATGCTACTTGATCAACATTGACAAAATCAGTTAACATTGCATCACAAATTGTTAATCCATTCACTATATCTCCATTATCCCATTTGTTTCTTTTAATTTTCACAGCTTCTCTTAATATTTCTGGTTTTCCTTTAATTCTTTCCCATATGATATGAGCATCGCTAATTCTTGGCACTCCATACATTGCTCCATATAATTCATCATCTACTTTTTCAATTTCTAACATAATAAACCCTCCCTTAAATATAATTGCTCTATGAAATAATGAATAAGAAAAAGCCTTTATTTATAAGGCCTTTTTGATATCTTTTCTGGTGGCTCCAGCGGGAATCGAACCAGCGACACAGGGATTTTCAGTCCCTTGCTCTACCGACTGAGCTATGAAGCCAAATGGCGGTCTCAACGGGACTCGAACCCGCGATCTTCTGCGTGACAGGCAGACGTGTTAACCAGCTGCACCATGAGACCAAATTGGTTGCGGGAAGAGGATTTGAACCTCTGACCTTCGGGTTATGAGCCCGACGAGCTACCGAACTGCTCCATC
>CANRQG010000078.1 GCA_947632735.1 uncultured Bacilli bacterium
AAAATAAAATATTAAATAAAGAATATGTTTATAAAATCTATATTAAATAAACCTTATAAACATATTATACGAGGAGATGAAGTCTATGAAAAAAAATTCACATGGTGTTAGCTCTTGTATATGTGTAGAAACAAATGTGATAGTAAGTGGATATAATGCTAGAAAATATATAGATAAGAGCGTTAGGTTCGATTCCTAAACTACACACCAAGCAGGCAATAATGTCTGCTTTTTTGTATGAAAATAATGACTAAAAAGATAAAATATGAATATAATAAAATAAAAAGTTTTACAAAAATAATACAAAATGTATTAAAAACAATTGACTTATATCTAAAAATGATGTAAAATAGTATAGAAAAGTTCAAAAATGATACAATATTATAGGAGGTTGATATCAATGTTCACATATGTAAAAGCTAAAAATTTTAAATCTTTAAAAGATATTGAATTTAATTTAAATAAAACAAAAACTAAAACAAACAAATTCATATCCATATATGGTGAAAATGGAAGTGGGAAAACTAATATTGTAGAATTATTTAAATTATTACAACAATCAGTAATGGCAAGGACGACTGATGTTGCTATGAATAAAATGCCAAAAGAGTTTTGGAAAATACAAGAAGAAATGTCAGATCAATTACCTACAGAGATTAGACAAATTTTTCAATTATATGTGGATTTGAAAGAATATAGGATGTTAGATGAAAAAGAAGCAACTGAAATTGAATATGGATTTAAAATTAACAATAAGGAAGGTTTTTATTATATAAAATTTGATGATGAAATAGTAGAAGAAAAATTATATTATATGGCAGGAAAACAAAGAGCATATTTATTTGAAATACACAAGGATAATAATATAATTGATAAGAATCTAAATAATAATATATTTATGAATGAAAAATACAATGAAGAATTAATTGAAGGGATTAATAAATATTGGGGTAAATATTCTTTTTTATCGTTATTATCATTTGAATTGGTTGAAAAAAATAAAGATTATATAAATGCTAATATATCTGAAAAAATTTTTGATGTAATAGATCAGTTTTGGGCTATGACAGTACATGTAGATAAAGGAGCATTAAGAATAATACCAGATAGTTTTGCAAAAGTAAGAAAATTAAATAATATACAAAGAGGAATTATAAAAAAAGAAAAACTAGATGAAATAAAAAAGTATGAAAATGTTTTAAATATATTTTTTACACAAGCATATGCAGATATAAAAGAAGTTAAATATAAAATTGATGAAAAAGAAGATAGAGTGCATTATGAATTATATTTTAACAAAATGATAGGAGGAAAGATTAAATCCATACCTTCTAAATTTGAGTCAGATGGAACCAAAAGAATATTAAATCAATTTGATACGATAATAGGCTCTTTACTAGGAGAGACTGTAATACTAGATGAAATAGATAATGGAATTCATGATGTATTAATGAAAAATATTATAATGTCAATAAAAGATGAAATTACAGGACAATTAATTATAACGACTCATAATACTCTATTATTAGAAATATTACCAAAAGAATATATTTATATATTGTCAACAGATTACAATGGAAACAAGACAATAAATTCTATAAAGGAATATGGAATTAAAATACAAAAAAATAATAATGCTCGTGATTTGTATTTTAAAGGAGTTTTTGGAGGAATTCCAACAACAGACTATATTGATTTTGAAGAAATTAAATATGCTCTAGAAGATAATGATGAGGAAACTGCTGATGGAGAAGAAACCTAATTATTGCAAGGGAATTGTAATAGTACATGGAAAAAGTGAACTTCTTTTAGCAGAGCATATAAAAAGTAACCTACATTTACCTATAGAAATATATTCAGAAAGTAATGGAAAAACGAGCATACAAATAGATAGTTTAATGAGAGTACTAGGAAATAATATTTTTAAGAATAAAAGAGTATTTAATCAAAAATATATTGTAGAGGAAGAAAAAGGAATATTAAAAAATTTTTCATTAATGCCAATAATGGATTTGGATGATACCAGTGAAGAGAAAAAACAAAAATACATTTCAGGAGAAATGTTTGAAAATCATTGGTTAAATCCATACATAGTTCCAATTTGGAACAGAAGTAATCTAGATGAGGTTTTACTAGATTTAAAACTGATAGATAAACTACCAAATAATAAAGAAAAAGGCAAGGTATATAGAGATTTGTTTCCGACAAATAAAGGAGAGTCGGATAAAAAGCAAGCTGAAGATTTAATGAGAATGTTTGAAAAATCAGATAGAACTAATATGCAAGTCTTTATAAAAAAATGCCTAGATAGTTTGGAAAGCATAAATGTAAAAGTGGGAAATTAATTAGTAATTTCTATTTTCCTATTTTATAATTTTAAAATAAAAAATTGAAAGGAGAAAAAATGACACTAGATGAAATATTAGAGGAAATATGTATTGGATATCATCAAAATGATTCTAAGAGTAATAAATTGCAAAAATATGTAAAAGAAGTAATAGAAGTATTATCAGAAGATAATGCTGTTTATGAAGGAAGAAAAATTGTTTTCAAAGAGTTAAGTTCAAGGATAGATACAAACTTAGATGGAGATACTTTTTTACAAGGAAGTTATGGAACAAATACGGCTATAAAACATAAATTTTATGATGTAGATGCAGATATAGCATTTATCATAGATAATAATAATATAGATTTAAGAATAAGAGAATTAATATATAATAAGTTATTAAAAGCATTTGGAAGTAAATATATTGTAGAAAAAAAGAAACCATGTATTACAATAGACTTTAAAGATAAATATAAAATAGATGTTGCTATATATACAAGAGTTAATGATGTAATATATTTCCATAATTGCATTGGCGGAGTTGAAAGGGCTGATTTAGCTAAACCAAAAGAATTAATTTCTTATTTCAATAATTATTATAAACAAAATAATACTAGAAGAAAAGTTGTTAGATTAATAAAGCATTTTATAAAAACAGCTAATAATGCTTTAGAAATTGAGGAGTGTAATAAAATTCCAAGTATTTCTATAAATTTATTGTTATGTGATAGAAATATGCATATAGATGCAAATGAAGACGAGCTATATGAAGATGTATTAAATAGTATACGATATATAAAAGAATTTATAGAAGTAAATGGATATGAAGGTCCAAGATTAGAGAGTTTGTATGTACATAATACATTTTACAAGGTAAAAAACATTTATGAGATGAGAAAGGTAATTGATAAAGTACTAATAAACTTAGAATATAAACAATATGATCAAATCATTGAAAAAGATGTTTATGAAAGAATAAGCATTAAAAATAATAACAAAGTAGATGGTAGCTTTACTGGAACGATGGGGTAGAAATGGACAATGAAAGAAGATTAGAAATTATAAGAAAAGCGGATGCGAGTGCAATAATAAGAAAAGATGCTATTACGTTTAAAATAGATAACATAGATTTTAGCTATAATACAAATGAAAAAAATTTTTATACAGATAAACAGTGGTTTGGAAAAGTGCCACATATTATGAAAGATGGGAAGATATGTATATTTGGAAATATAAATCTTCACTTAAATGAACTAATTGAGGAAAATTCATTAGAGAGTATAGTTTGTAAATACATACCATGGCTTTTTAGATTACCGTTAGAACTAAAACTTTTAGAATTTTTATTTGAAATAGAATATTATATTGAAAGTTATTTAGGATATGAAGCTAGAGAAGGAACTATAAAAAATGATTTAATTCAAGCTAAAGTGAAAATTGATACAGTAGAGCAACTATGGGAGACAATCGAAGAAATGGAAAATTATAGCACATATGATATTTATATTAAAAATTATGAAGACTATTCAATATTTCTTCGAAAAGAGAAAAATATAGTATATTATGAAAGAGATGCACATAAAAAAGCAAGACAAAGAATAACGGGAAAAAAATGTAACAATCTAATAGGTAAAACTGCATTTATAGGTGTTGGCTCTGTAAACTCATATATAATAAAATACTGTTTAGCAAATGGACTAAATGATGTTGTACTAATAGATCATGATAAATATACTGTAGATAATACCTTTAGATTTGCGTTTCCATACAAAGGAAAGAAGAAAATTTATGCTGTCAAAGAATTTTGTAGAAATTTAGATAAAGTAAATTTAAAATTATTTAATCTTAATATAAGAGCAGATAGTGATGTAAATATTATAAAAGATTGCAAAAGAATTATAGTATCAGTTGATAATTTTATGTCATGGATTCAAACAGCTACTTTTTTAGAAAAAAATTGTTCTGAAAATGTTGAGATTATTTTGGCAGCAATTAATAACTTTGGAGAAAATGCAAAATTGGTAAAAACAAATTCAAAAGAAATAGTAAATACTACATATAATTTTTTATTTAAGTCTAAAATCACAGAAAGAAGAGAAGTGATAGGAAATGGATGTGGAAGGTCAATTGCTATTTATGATGAAGAATTATTAGTAAAACTTGCAAAAAAAGTAGTAAAAATAATAATAGAAAACATAAATGAGGATGAAATAATATATGTTGAGACTGAAAAAAATTAAAATAAGTAATAATTTTAAAACTATGTTAAAGATACATTTTAATAATAAGTATGAGGTAGGGGGAATTATATTTGCTAAAAAAGATTTATTTAATATATATTTAGAAACATTATCCTTTAAAAAAGGATTTCCAATATATATTAACTTTTGTAGTGAAGATATACAACTATTTGAGACACCAAAAAAACATATTATTGTTGGAACATGGCATACTCACCCATTTCAAGAAAAAGTACAACCTTCAAGTATAGATTTAAAACAATGGAAAAAGTGGAAAAAAGGATTTATTCATTTAATATATAATGGAAAACAAATAAAAATATATACAGCGAAAGGAGAATTAGTATATGTGGCAAAAATTTAAAAAAATATTAGTAAGCATTCCTTTAAAATATCCATTAGGCATAGCAATTTTATGTATGGTGATTATTGTCATAAATGAACTAGGTATTTGCATACAATATGTAGATATCTTCAATTCTGATTTTATTACAGATATTTTAAATAAAATTAAAGATTTACAAATTATATATGTAAAAATAAAGCCTATTTTTTATATCGTTTTTACTATAGATATTATATTAATAATTTTTAAATTAAAATTGAAGAAACAAGGAATAAATATTCTTATAGTAAATGGATTAGGAAAAAATAAATCTAATTTAGTGACTAACTATTTATATGAAGAAAAAATAGAGCATGATATTTCGGATGTTATAAGTAAGCTAAATGGATATTATAAAGGATATGTTGAAGTTGTAAAAGATATTGATTATTATGCAAAGTCTTTTATGAATTCAAAAAAGTCTAATAATTATGCTTTCGCCGGAATACTGCAAACACCATTTATTTTAAGATTAGGATATGTAATAGGGGATGAAACATATTTTAAATTATTTCATAAAAAAAGAGATGAAGATACATTTAAATTATTAAAGGATACTAAAACTTACATAGGTAGTTATCCTAGAATGGAAATAGAAAAAGAACTAAAAGAAAGCAATGAATTAATTGTTAGTATAAGTACAACATTTGAAATAACAAAAGAACAACTAAAACAATTCAATATTGACAGAAATAATTATATTAAATTTAAAACGACAACTATGGGGTTTGATGTAATTGAATCAGAAGAACAAGTTAATCATTATAAAAAAATTATATTCGATGAAATGAGGGCAATTTATAAAGAAAAAGATATAAAAGTTATTCATTTATGTATATCATCCTCTGTGGCTCTTACATTTGCTTTAGGACAAGGCTTTTCAAGAAATTATGATCCTGAAGTAATAATATACAATTATGAAAAGCAAGAATATGTATGGGGATTAAAACTATTTGAAAAAAGTGAAGATTCAATAATTATTCCACAAAATACTGTAGAGGAACAAGTGAAAAGTAGATAATAATAAAAAGTGTGAAAATGACATTTAATTATTAAAGTTAAAATTCACACTTTTTATTATTTTATGTTGTTATTTTAATACACTAACAATTAATTTAATCGCATCACTAAATCCAGTCATATAATACTTATCATTCCAATGACTACAATAATCAATAAAGTCATCATGCATAAATTCAAATTGTTTAGAAACATAATTATAGCCTTCTTTAGTAGTATTTTTCAAAATTCTCTTAGCATAATTATCAAAGTTAAGCAAGTGTTTTTTATCTTCTTCCTCCATATGGCATAAATCTTCTTCTCTAAATTCTAACCATTTTTCTAATAAATTTTTACTTTCTTCATCATTAAAAATATCATTAATTTTCATTATTTTAACCTCCATTTTTATTAAAATTTTTGGGGACAAATTGGGGACAATTATTGCAAAAAATGACCTAATTTAACCAAATTCATAATTGCACCAATTTGCTCTAACCCTATTAAAACTAATAAAAACTCAAGTTAACAAAATTTCTCAAAATTACTTATCAAGCGCTCATAACCCGAAGGTACATATCCCAACACATTATCTAAAGTCAGATTTATCGAAGAAATGAAGATGTTTTAAAT
>CANRQG010000079.1 GCA_947632735.1 uncultured Bacilli bacterium
ACTAATAGTTACTAATATTTTTAGAAATGAAAAGAGTGGTAAAATTTCTTTCACCACTCCTTAATGTTTAAGAACCACTTTTCCTTATTCTTCTTTTGGTTTTATAACAACATATCTGTTAGGTTCTTCGCCTTCACTTTCGGTATAAACTCTTTTGTTATTGGTTAAGGCATTATGTATTATTCTTCTTTCATATGAATTCATTGGGTCAAGCTTAGCTTCTATTTTGGTTGCTACTACTTCTCTTGCTATGTTTTTAGCTAATCTTTCTATTGATTTATCGTGCTTTTCTTTATAATCGTTAATATCTAGGATGAATTTAAATGATTTACCTAGTTCTTTATTTATATGTTGATTAACTATTAGTTGTAAGGCTTTTAGGTTTTTACCATTACGGCCAATAATTATAGCATTGTTATCGGAATAAATTGTATATGTTGGGACTTCTTCTTTATTTTTTACTTCGATATTAGCAGTTACTCCGATATTTTTAAGTAGTTTTATTGTATAGTCTTTGATGTATTTTAGTAAATCTCTTTTTTCGATTACTTCTATTTCGACTTTTTTACTTTTGAATAGGCCGCCTTTTTCTTCTTTTACTTCTTTTATTAGAAGGTTTTCTTCTGTTTCTTGTAAATCTATTGTTGCGTTTAGTATTGCTTCTTCTTTGGTTTTTCCACTGTAATTATGCTTTTCCATAGACTTCTTTACTCCTTTTAACTAAAATATTTTGTATTATTGTAAAGACATTAGATGTTACCCAATATATTCCTAAACCTGATGGCATAAATATTGCTGTTAATATTATCATACCACTCATCATTATTGGCATCATTTTCATTGATGGGTCTTGCATATTACCTGTTGAATTCATTTTAAATGAATAGAAGGTAGTGAATGCTATTATAAGCATTAGGATTAGATAGGAGTAGAATGTTGCTGATGTTATTCCGATAGCTGGGGTTGTTCCTAATTCTAGGCCTAGCATTTTATCTTCGAAGATGGCTGGTGTTCTTTGGATGGCTTCTAAGAAGGCGATAAATAATGGTAGTTGCAAAAAGGCGAATAAACAGCCGGATAGGGGATTAATGTTATATTTTTTATAAATCATCATCATTTCTTGATTTTGTTTTATCATTGACTCTTGGTCATCTTTGCCTTGATATTTCTTTTGGATTCTATCTAATTCTGGTTGGGCTTTTTTGATTAGTTCTGACTGAAGAGCGGTTTTTTTGGTAACGGGGAAGGCGATTAGTCGTATTGCTAGGGTTACTATTATTACTGATAGGGCATAGTTATGCATTAGTTTGCCTATTAGAATGAGGATGAATGCTAATGGTTTTACAAAGATACTGGTCCATAGGCCTTCATATTTGCCTGATGTTATTTTGAAATTGTCACAATCGGGCAGCTTTTCGATATTTACTTTGTTTTTTTGATAGGTTTTTAGGCTTTCTTTATTAGTTGGTTTACATAATATGTTGGCAGTTAGGTTTTGGCCTGTTAATTCGTTTTTTACAGGTTTATTATTTTTATCGGTTAGTACTTTAGTACAGCCTGTTAATAGTAGGAAGATACTTAGTACTAGTAATATTTTTATTTTGTTTTTATGCTTTGTCATTTTATTTTCCTTTCTTTTTGCGGGGTTTTTGTATTGTGGTTAGACTTGTTCTTGAGATGGTACTGGAGCATTAGACTATTAAAGTCTTGTTCTAACTCAAAGAAGGTTTTGTTTTCTCCTCCTTTTCTAAATATTATAATATAATCTTTCATATTATTGTAGCTTTTTTTGTAATTATCGATAATTGAGCGGATTTTTCGTTTATATTTATTGCGATAAACGGCGTTGCCAAGTTTTTTACTTACTGATATTCCAAAGCGGTCATAGGGGAGGTTATTGTTTTGTTCATATATGATAAAACTTTGATTTTTATGAAATTTTTGTGCTTTGATTATTCTGGTGAAGTCTTGATTTTCTTTGACTATATATAGCTTTTTCATATCTTCCTCCTGGTTCGTTGGGCTGGTTTTTTGATGCGCTTTGGCTTTTTTTGTTGTTTATTTTTTTTGCTGTGTTTTTTTTGTAGTATTTATTTTTTTGTGTTATTTGTGTTTTATTCATTTTATGTTATTACTGTATTTTTTGGATGTGATTTATTTTATGTTGGTCTTTTTCGGATGTTGTTTGGGATATTTCTTTTATGTGCTTTCTTTTTGGATGTTATTTGTGATATTTCTTTTATGTGCTTTCTTTTTGGTGTTGTTTATGGGATTTTTTTATAGGATTTCTTTTCCAATGTTCTTCCTATATTAAAGTAAAAAACCACTGTTTGGCAGCGGTATTTAAGCGCAAAGTTTCTTACGACCTTTACGACGACGACGATTTAAAATATTTGTTTTTTTACGAGCAAAGAAACCTAATTTTTTGGCTTTTTTACGATTATTTGGTTGATAAGTTCTCTTCATCAATTCCACCTCCAGTCATAAATCTACATTATTATAATAAAAATAGAGGAGGTTTGTCAATTAAAATCTGCTTTTTAGGTGGTAATTTTATGGAAAAGGGGTAGTTTTTTATATTTTAGAGTAGGGGTTTTTGCGGTTAGATACTGGTTGGTAATGTTGTGTGGGGTGGTTTTTGTTGTGGATAAGTTGGTGGAAGTTTTTGAGGTGATGAGGGTTTTTGCGGTTTTGCTCTTTTTCTGGTGATATTAGCTGATGATAGGGGAAGTTATTAATTTTTTTGTGAAGTGAGATGGCTTAATGAAAGTAAGATTTTAGTTTTTTCCACATAATTAACAGGTATGTTGAAAAACTTTTTCGCATATGTGATAAAAAAATTGTGGAAAATGTGGAAAACTCTTTATTATATTGATATATAAATAAATTAGTTGTTGATAAAATTGTGGAATAATTGTTGAAAAAAAATTTTTTAAAAATAAGGTTTATTTTTTTGGAAAATTGGTTTATATTAAACATAACTTGATTTATTCTTGTGGGGAGATGGTGGAATGAATGTCGATGTTTTATGGTCAAAATTTCTAGATTCTGTCAAAGATGATTTAACTTCACTATCTTATACAACTTGGTTTCAAGATACAAAACTCTATCGCTTTGAGGATAATAAAGCTTATATCATTGTGCCAATGCCAATTCATAAGAAACATTTAATGGATAATTATTCTGAACTAATAAGTAATAAGTTGAATGAAATAACAGGAATTAATTATGATTTAGTCTTCATATTAGAAGAAGAAATTATTGGTTTAGAATTTGATGAAAATAAGAAAAAAGCTAATTTTGGTGAGGATGAAGAGATTATTTCAAAGCCGAAAGGATATAATTCTACTAATTTAAAGAGAAAGTACTTGTTTGATAATTTTATTGTTGGGAATAGTAATAAATTTGCTCACGCGGCAGCATTATCAGTAGCGGAAAATCCCGGTAATATGTATAATCCTTTATTTTTATATGGAAATAGTGGTCTTGGTAAAACCCATTTAATGCACGCTATTGGGAATTATATAGTTGATAATTCTGATAAAAGAGTTTTATATGTAACGAGTGACCAGTTTATTCAAGATTTTATTGGTATTAACAAGAAAGATGAAAATGATACTAATTTTAATTACGTTGATTTTTTTAAGAATAAGTATCGAAATATAGATGTTTTATTAATTGATGATATTCAGTTTTTAGGTGGCGCTTCTAAAACTCAACAAGAATTTTTTCACACTTTTAACACTTTATATAATGATAGTAAGCAAATAATTATTTCTTCTGATAGGTCACCTGATGATTTAAAGCTTCTTGAAGATAGGTTAAGGACGAGGTTTTGTTGGGGTTTGACCGTGAACATTTTCCCACCCGACTTTAATTTGAAAACGGAGATTATTAAGAAAAAGATTATTGCCGGGAACTTTGAAAAGGAAATACCGGAAGATGTTATTGAATATATCGCTTCTAACATAGGTCCTGATGTAAGACAATTAGAGGGTTCTATTACTAGACTTATTGCTTATTCCACAATAATGGGTGGAGCCGATATTAATTTAGACTTAGCAATTGAAGCTTTGAAAGACTTTATTAGTAAAGGAATGGGAGAAAAGAACGATATTCACAGAATTCAAAAAATAGTTTCGGAATATTTTCAAATATCGGTTGAAGATATTCGAAGTAAAAAGCGAAGTTCAAATATTTCTTTTCCTAGACAGATTGCTATGTACTTATGTAGAGTTATGATTAATGAGTCTTTTCCCAAAATAGGAACAGAATTTGGGGGAAAAGACCATTCAACTGTTATGCATTCTGTTGAGAAGATATCTAATGAGATAAAAGTTAATAAAGATTTAAATAATATAATAGAAAAATTAAAAGATGATATAGGAATTGTGCAAAAGTAAGAGTTTTAAAAATTTTTTCCACAGTTGAAAAATTGTTAAAAACATTATAAAATAAGGAAAAAAGAAGTTTTAAACATTTTCCACTGTAATAATATAAATAAATTTAGAAAGAAGGAATAATTTATGAAATTAACAATTAAAAAAGAAATTTTATTGGAGGCTTTAAATAAAGTATCTAAAGCTATATCAACAAAGAACTTAATCCCTGTTTTAGCTGGTATCAAATTTGAATTAAAGAAGAAAAAACTTACTTTAACTGCTAGTGATAATGATATTACTATTCAAACTACTATTGATGTTCTAAATGAAGAAGATTTTAAAGTTGAATCTGAAGGTAGTATTATTATTCAGGGTAAATATATTTTGGATATAGTTAGAAAATTACCAGATGAGTTTATTAACATTGAAGTTGTTGATGATTTAAAAATTCTTATTTATACTGAAAATAGTGAATTTAATTTAAATGGTATTAGTGAAAGTGAATATCCTAATATTGGTCTTGAAGAGAGTAAGAAAAAAGTTGATATTAATGCGTTAGTCTTTAAAAATATTGTTAATCAAACAGCTTTTGCTTCTTCTAATGAAGAAAGTAAACCGGTATTAACAGGAATTAACTTTAATATAGTAGGGGATGTTTTAGAATGTAATTCAACGGATTCTTACCGTTTAGCAAGAAAGGTAGTTAAGTTAGCTAAGGCAAGTGAGGAAAATTATAATATTATTATTCCAAGTCATAATATATTAGAGTTTGCTAAAATTTTGGATAATGATGATGAAACAATTGAGTTACATATTTTTAATAATAAGATTTTATTTAAAGTTGGCAATTTAAAATTTGAGTCTCGTTTAATTAATGGAACTTATCCAAATACTTCTAATTTGTTACCAGATGAGTCTTTAATGGTTATTAATACTAATTTAAATGATTTTTATAATGTTATCGACCGTGTTAGTATATTAACGAGTGATAAGGAAAAGAATATTGTTACTTTAGAAACTGAGGGAAATACGTTGATACTAAAAAGTAGCTCAGCTGAAGTTGGTAGGGTAGAAGAAAAAATGATAATTAATAAGAATGAGAGTGAAGATATAAAGATTTCTTTTAGTGCCAAGTATATGATGGAAGCTTTGAAAAGTTTTTCCACAGAAAATGTGGATATTCACTTTGTAGGGGAAATAAAACCGATTCTTATTAAGTCAAAGGAAGACGATACTTTAACACAGTTAGTTTTACCTATAAGAACTTATTAGGAAGATGTTAAAATTTTGAAAAATGAAGAAAATTTTAAAATTGAACTAAAAAAGTTCTTTTTTTTTATTTATTTTTAATTTTTTGGAAAATAATATAAATGAAAAAAAATTTTATTTTTCGACAAAATTAGTCAAATTTCGACAAAATAATGTGCTATTATGCTTTTTAAAACAATTTAATTTTATTTCAGTTAGGGGGATATTAAAATGAAATATGAAGTAAATTATGGTACATTGGCTGTTGTACCAAACAATGACAATAACAGCTTAGTATATGAGGATAGCCAAAGATATATTATCCAAGAGGTTCCTTTTAGGATAATGGAGGATAGTTGTATGTATTTTGGTAGTACTTACAATGGTAGAAGGGAAAGTTCTAAATCTATTTTAGGAGCTGAGTATAAAGTTCCTATTGTAGTAGAAGATACAAATAATTTGATACTTTTTCCAACTACTTCGCCAGAGTCTAGTGAATGTGTTTGGATATCTTTAAATAGAATCAAAAGTTATAACTCTATTGACCGTAAGCATACGAAAATTATTTTTGATAATGGTAGGGAGCTTATTGTTCCTATTACTTTCCGTAGTTTTGAAAGTCAAGTCAATAGAGCTACTAGATTAGATTACATCTTAAGAAAACGTAAACAAAGTTAATATTACTGACAGAATAGTTTAAAAAAACTATTTTTTTATGTTTTAAAGGCTATTTTATG
>CANRQG010000080.1 GCA_947632735.1 uncultured Bacilli bacterium
AACAGTTTTAAATTTTTGAGTGTTTTCTCTTTTTTTTTATATAATTTTATATTTTCCCACATCTAGTTTACTACATCGAATAACCGATAACAATTGACAAAAGCAAGTATTAATGTGATAATATTACTGTAAGGGATTGGTGATAGAAGATGTATCAAAATAAAATTAAACTAATGCCACAAGATATCTTAGAAAAAGAGTTTAAAATTGATACTCGTGGGTATCGTTTAAAAGAGGTTGACCAATTTTTAGATGATATTATTGGAGATTATGAACAATTTCTTAATATTATTAATAATTTAGAGAAAGAAAAAGCTGATTTACTAGCTGAAATAGTTAATTTAAAGCAGGAACTACGTAATTCAAAACTTAATATGGAAGTAGCAAACAGAAATACCGCAACCGGAGAAATATCTAATATTGATATTATTCGTAGACTTTCTCAATTAGAGAAACTAGTTTATGATTTGAAAAATACTGATAGCAATTAAGAAATATATAGACAAACGCTGGAGTCTTAAAGACTCTTGAGGAAAGTCCATGCTTGCACAATCTGTGATGATTGTAGTGTTCGTGTCTAGGGAATAAATAACCTAGAGTAGTTTTTACTAACGACGGCTGATGTCCTAAGTTTTTTAATAAGGAATAAGCCCTAAAGTGCCACAGTGACGAATTTTTTGGAAACAAAAAAATGAAACGAGGTAAACTCCGCGAGCAAGAAACCCAAAATATGGTAGGGGAGCCTCAACAAAAGAACCAAATGGCGTTGAGGACTAGTTTTTACTAGTAGATAAATGTTTGTCGCCTATAACTAGGTACAGAACATGGCTTATTTATATTTATTATTGTTTTTAGAGGTGAGAAATGAAAGAATTAGGGGAATACTTAAGAAGAACTAGAACCAGTAATGGGGTAAGTATTACGGAAGCAGCTGAAGATTTAGATTTTAAAACAGTAATACTAGAAAACCTAGAAAGTGGAAATATAAGAGCTTTTAAAGATATGTATGAGTTAAGAGAAGCTGTTAAATCCTATGCTAAATATTTAGGGCTTTCTCCTGATAAAATTGTTGATGAATTTAACGATTTTTTATTTGAACATACATCTAAAATATCTTTAGACGATATCAAAATGGCTCAAAAAAGTAGTAATGAAAAAAAAGAAGAAAATAGAGTTAAATCACCATATACTAAAGAATACAAAGAACCTAAGAAAATCTGGCCTATTATTTATATAATTATGGGTTTAATTCTTTTAGTAACGATAATCTATTTAATAATAAGTAATCAAAACAAAGCTCCTATTAGAACTGATGAGCTAGAAGGAAGGAAGTGTTTAGACTATGAATTTACCTACTAAACTTACGGTATTACGTTTAATCTTATCTATTGTTGTCATTATGCTTTTATGCATTCCTTTTTATTACTTTGGTTTTCAATTTCCTAAGTATGATATTAACGGTGTAACTGTTTCACTACAATATGTAGTAGCGGGAATAATTTTTATAATAGCCAGTATAACGGACTTTTTCGATGGCTACTTAGCCCGTAAAAATAATCAAATTACTGATACCGGTAAAATGCTTGATGCCATTGCTGACAAAGTATTAGTAAATTCAGTTTTAATTATCTTAGCTTGTCACGGCTTTATTAGTGAAATAATACCTGTAATAATTGTCTTAAGAGATATAATAGTTAACGCTATTAAAATGGAAGCTGCTGGTAAAGGCAAAGTAGTTGCAGCTATTGGCTCAGGAAAATTAAAAACAGCTTCTTTAATGGTCGGTGTCGTTTTAACTTTCTTTTATAATCTTCCTTTTGAATTTATAAATTTAAGAGTAAATGACTTCTTACTATACTTTGCTTGCATTATGTCCGTAATTAGTGCTGTTCAGTATTTCAATTTAAATAAAGAAATAATTTTTCCTAAGAAAGAAATAATCTAAGTTAAAAGCTTCTTCTTGTTAAGAAGTTTTTTTCTTGGTAAAAAGTGGTAGACACACATTAAAACAATTGTTCGTAAAAAGACTTGCATTTAGAAAAAAAATATTATACAATTAAAGTGTAAGTTATTTGCTAGGAGGTTTTTATGAAAGCAGTAAAAGAAAATGTTTCTAAGGATAAAGCTTTAGAACAAGTATTAAATGATATTGAAAAACAATTTGGAAAAGGCTCTATTATGAAACTAGGTGACAGTAAACATATTAAAGTTGATGTTTGTTCCAGTGGTTGTTTATCATTAGACATTGCTTTAGGTGTTGGAGGATATCCTAAAGGAAGAATTATTGAAATATATGGACCAGAGTCAAGTGGTAAAACTACTTTTGCCCTACAAGCTATTGCTGAACATCAAAAAGCAGGCGGTCGAGCAGCCTTTATCGATGCTGAGCACGCTCTAGACCCTGTTTATGCTGAAAGACTTGGCGTTAATATTGATGAGTTATTACTATCTCAACCTGATACAGGAGAGCAAGCTTTAGAAATATGTGAAGCCCTAGTCCGCAGCGAAGCTCTAAGTATTATTGTAATTGACTCCGTTGCCGCCCTAGTTCCTCAAGCCGAAATAGATGGTGAGATGGGTGATAGTCACGTTGGATTACAAGCAAGACTTATGTCTCAAGCTTTAAGAAAATTATCAGGAACTATCAATAAAACTAAAACAACTTGTATCTTCATTAATCAATTACGTGAAAAAGTCGGTGTCTTATTTGGTAACCCAGAGACAACTCCAGGTGGACGTGCTTTAAAGTTCTATGCATCAATTAGATTAGATATTCGCCGTAATGAGCAACTAAAAATGGGTGACGGTGTCGTTGGTAATAAAACAACTATTAAAGTCGTAAAAAATAAAGTAGCGCCTCCCTTTAAAACTGCTGTTGTTGACATAATGTATGGAGAAGGTGTATCTCACGAGGGAGAAGTCATTGATTTAGCCGCTGAAGCAGGAATTCTTGAAAAAACAGGAGCTTGGTATGCCTACCAGGGTGAAAAACTAGGTCAGGGCAAAGAAAATGTCAAATTACTTCTAAAAGATAATCCTGAACTTTGTGCAGAAATAGAAAAGAAAGTTCGTGACTACTACGATATTAACATTGAAAATAATACCGAGAAGAAAGAAGAAAATTAACATCTTTCTTTTTTTCGAATAGAATTTATTGAGGCGATATTTTTGAAAAAATTAAGTGAGTTAATAGAAAATGTAACTTTAGATATAGATATTCTAGGAATAACTAATGATTCTAGATGTGTCAAAGAAGGCTACCTATTTATCGCAACGAAAGGTTATAATGAAGACCACTTTTTGTATGTTGATGAAGCGATAAAAAATAAAGCGGCTTTTATTGTTGCGGATAGAGAAATACCATCATTTCCCCACTTAGTCGTAAATAATATAAATGAGTTCTATATCGAATGTTGTCGTAAATTTTACGATATAACTTTATCGGATTTTAACTTTATTGGCATAACTGGAACAGATGGTAAGACAACCACTACATCTATAATTAAAGAGCTTCTAAACTATGCTTATATAGGAACAAATGGCCTTATCATTAATGATGAAGAATATAAAACTAGTAACACCACCCCTATTGCTGAAGAGTTGTATAAATCTCTTAATATAATAAAGAAAAAAGGCTTTAATAACGTGGTTATGGAAGTAAGTAGTGAATCTCTTCTCCACAATAGATTAGCGGGCATTTCTTTTGATACCATAGGCTTTACCAATATAACAGAAGACCATCTAAATGTACATAAGACACTAGAAAATTATCGAAATTGTAAATTTAGCTTAGTTAATTACTTGAAAAAAGATGGGCTTTGTTTTATAAATGGCGATTGTAATAACTGTCGAATGTTAAAGTATAAAAATATCATAACTTATGGTATGAATGAAGATAATAACTGTATAATAAGTGATATTAAAGAGACATCTAAGTACTTAAAATTTAAAATTACTTATCAAAAAAAGACTTATTTAATAGAGTCTCCCTTAAAAGGAACTTATAATGCTTATAATATTACTTTAGCTTTTTTAATTTGCTTAGAAAAAAATATTGACAGTAAAGAATTACTTGCGAAAATAAAGAACTTAAAACCCATTAAAGGAAGAAGAGAATTTTTGGATTTAGGACAAAAATATCCTCTTATTTTGGACTATGCCCATACGTTGAATGGTATTGAAAACATTGTAAAAAGTTGCCAGAATTATGAAAAAATTATTGTTGTTACAGGCTCTGCTGGTCAAAGAGAAAAAGAAAAACGTCCTCTTATTGGTAAGTTTCTATTAGATAATACTTATATGACGATTTTTACTATGGATGACCCGAGATATGAAGATGTAGATGATATAATAGACGATATGTTAAGAAAAACTAAGAAAAATAATTATTTACGTATAATTGATAGAAAAGAAGCTATTAAAAAAGCTTTATCTTTAGCCGATAAAAATACTATTGTTTTAATACTAGGTAAAGGAAGAGATAATTATATGGCAATTGAAGATAAAAAAATAGCTTACTCTGATTATGATACAATAAAAGAAATATTAGAAAAAACAAAATCTTAATAATTTTTTTCTTTTCTATCAAAGTAGCGGTCACTTCTTCCACTTGACAACAAGATAAAATAAAATTACAATAGAATTAGATTACAGGTATAATCTGTATCTAGATGGAGGAATATTTATGAATAGTACATTCTTCTCCATTTTACTTGTAATTTTAGGTATTTTAATAGGGTTTATTGTAGCTTTGGTTGTGAACTATTTTAGAGCAAGTAGAACTTCTAAGAAAGCTAATGCTCTAATTGAACAAGCAAAGAAAGACATAGAAAAACTTAAAAGAGATGCAGCCATTGAACAAAAAGAAGAAGCACATAAAATGAAAATGGACCTAGATAAAGAAATTCGCGAGAAAAAAGAGGAATTAAAAGAATCAGAAAAGCGTCTTCTTCAACGTGAAGCTAATATGGATAAACGTGATGAAATGCATCAAAAAAGAGAAAGCGCTTTAGATGAACGTGAACAAAAACTAGAAGAGCGTCAAATTGAAATCCAAAATGAAAAAAGTAAAGTGGAAGATATAAAGAAAGAACAACTTGAACTTTTAGAAAAAATATCAGGGTTTGGAAAAGAAAAAGCACGTGAACTTGTTATGAGTCAAGTTAAAGAAAGTATGAGCAAAGAAATAGCTGAATATATTAGAGAATCAGAAAATGAAGCTAAGCTTACTGCTGATAAAAAAGCTCGAGAACTAATTGTTACCTCAATGCAAAGATACGCAGCTGACATTGCTAGTGACCAAACCGTAACAGTAGTAGATTTACCTAATGACGAAATGAAAGGCCGTATCATTGGCCGTGAAGGTAGAAATATTCGAACTATTGAAGCTATTACTGGTGTTGACTTAATAATTGATGATACACCAGAAGCTGTTGTTTTATCAAGCTTTGACCCACTAAGAAGAGAAATAGCTCGTGTAACTCTAGAAAGTCTTATTAAAGATGGAAGAATTCATCCAACTCGTATTGAAGAATTATATGATAAAATTTGTAAAGATATGAAAAAACAAATTATTCAATATGGTCACGATGTAACTTTTGAATTAGGACTTACTAAGTTTGACCCGGATTTAATTGAAATAATTGGAAAACTACATTTTAGAACTAGCTATGGTCAAAATGCCTTAGAGCATTCTAAAGAAGTAGCTGAGCTTTCAGGTTTAATAGCCGGTGAGTTAGGTGAAAATGTTGCCTTAGCTAAAAGAGCTGGTTTATTACACGATATAGGTAAAGCAATAGACCACGAAATTGAGGGTAGTCACGTAGATATTGGTATTGATATCGCTAAAAAATATAATGAAAATGATATTGTAATTAATGCCATTGCTTCACATCACGGTGATACAACGGCAACTAGTGTTATATCAGTTATTGTCGCAATTGCAGATGCCTTATCAGCTTCTCGTCCAGGAGCTCGTAATGACTCTTTAGAAAATTATATTCAAAGACTATCTCAACTTGAAGAAGTTGGTAATGGAATAGCTGGAGTTGAAAAAACATATGCTGTACAAGCTGGTCGAGAACTAAGAGTTATTGTTAAGCCTGAAGAAGTTGATGATTTAGAGGCTCATAAAATTGCTCGTGAAGTAAAAGAAAAAATTGAGTCTAATATGAAATATCCAGGCACAATAAAAATTACAGTTGTTCGTGAGACAAGAGCTCAAGAAGAAGCTAAATAAAATTAAAAAAGTGGAGAAATCTGCTTTTTTTTGTTTGGTGCCGAAAACTTTTTCTTGACAATACCACCCTGGGGGGGAGACTGTCTGAGAATGAATGATATCTAAAAGAA
>CANRQG010000081.1 GCA_947632735.1 uncultured Bacilli bacterium
AACACTTCGTCGATACCTACGCGTGTATTGGACTTTCACCAACTAGATATATGCCGTGCACGGCACACTAAAAAAAGTATTATAATTTTTCATTACATACTTCTTTTTAAAATATTAAATATTAAAACTCATCATCCATTAGAAAATCAAAAATATTAAGATGTTTAATTCCATTTTGAGAATAATCTTCCTTATTAGTTGAGATTACATATTTAGGATAGTTATCACTTATATTAGCAAAAGCATTAAATTCTCTATTCCTCGTTGCTTCATTTGATAAGTCGTAGCAAGCTTGAATATATTTAACACTTTTATTTTTACAAGCTATAAAATCTATTTCTCCCTCTTTAGTTTTCCCAATATAAACATCATAACCTTTCTTTACTAACTCATTATATATTAAGTTTTCAAATGCCTGGGAATAATTAATCTCTTTACTATTCGTTTTGATTTTTTTTACACCCAAATCAGTAGCATAAAATTTATTTAACGACTTTAAAACCATTTTTCCATTTACATCATACCTATACACTCTATTAACAATAAATGTTGAACAAAGAGCATCCAAATATTTATACAATGTATCATTCGCTACCTTATTACCACTTTTATTTAAATAATCTAACACATTTGTTGCCGAAAACTCTCTTGTTTCAGTTTCTAAAACATATTGAAGTATTTTGTTAAATGAAGTAACATCTGATATTCCAAGTCTTTCTACAACATCTTTAAGAAGTATTGAATCATAAACATCCCTAATATAATTTTCTTTTGAAGCATCATTTTCAAAAACAAACCTTTGTGGTAAAGTTCCCCATTCAAAAATGTCTAATAATAAATCAGAATAATTTTCTGGTTTCGTTTTAGTTAGTTCAACAACCTCTTTAAATGATAAAGGGTTAATTCTAAAGCTTACATACCTGCCAGATAAATCAGTAGATAATTCTAAAAAGGTCATTTTACTATTTGAACCTGTAATAAAAATACTAAATTTCTCTGTAATCCTTAAAGAATTAATAGCTTTTTCAAAATCTTTTACTTTTTGAACTTCATCTAAAAATATATAATAAGTCTTTTTATCTTTTACTAAACTCTTAATGTAATTATTCAATTCTACTGCATTAGTTATATTAGCATAATCAAGAGATTCAAAATTAATATATATAATATGATTATCATTAATTCCATCTTTTTTAATCTCTTCTATTATCTGTTGTAATATTACAGATTTACCACTTCTTCTTAGTCCACACAAAACTTTTATTAATGAGTTTATATGATAAAAATCCTTAACTTTATTTAAATAGTAACTTCTTTTTAACATAGTATTTCACCTCTTTACCAATATTATATAATAAATTTTTAAAAATAAAAAGTTTTTTTGTTGAATTGGAAAAACTTTTTGTTTTTGCATTTTTTTTTGTTGAATTGGAAAAACTTTTTAAATTATATATTTGTATTTTTCTTTATTCCTATTACTAAATGCTCACATTAGTCAACAGTTATGTGAGTATTTAGTTTAATTTTTTATCTTTGAGTTTTTTTTATGAACTAAAAAAAAGAAGTATACACAAATACTTCTAATAAAAATTAATCATCCTACTTCTTTTCTAATTTTTCTTTTCCACCCATATAAGGCTGTAACACTTTAGGTATTAAAACGCTTCCATCTTCCTGTAAATTATTTTCTAAAAAAGCAATTAACATTCTAGGTGGCGCGATAACGGTATTATTAAGTGTATGAACAAATTCCTTTTCACCATTTTCTTTCTTATATCTAATCGCAAGTCTTCTTGCTTGAGCATCAGTTAAATTAGAACAAGAACATACCTCAAAATATTTTTGTTGTCTTGGACTCCAAGCTTCTATATCACAAGAACGATATTTTAAATCAGCTAAATCACCTGAACAGCATACTAATTTTCTTACTGGAATATTCAAACTTCTAAATAGCTCCACTGAATAATTCCACATCTTGTTATACCATTCTTCACTTTCTTCCTTTTTACATAAGACAACCATCTCTTGTTTTTCGAATTGATGAATACGATAAACACCACGCTCTTCTATTCCGTGTGAACCAACTTCTTTTCTAAAACAAGGTGAATATGAAGTCATTGTAATAGGCAAATCACTTTCTTTTAATAATTGGTCCTTAAACTTCGCTATCATAGAATGTTCACTAGTACCAATTAAATAAAGGTCTTCTCCCTCTATTTTATACATCATATTTTCTTTTTCCTCAAAAGACATAACCCCATTAACCGCATCACTATGTATCATATAAGGCGGAATACAATAAGTAAAGTCCTTATTAATCATAAAATCTCTTGCATAAGCAAGTACTGCTGAATGAAGTCTAGCGACATCACCCATTAAATAATAAAAACCATTTCCAGAAACACGTCCTGCGGCATCTTTATCAAGTCCATTAAAACTAGCCATTATATCAGCGTGATATGGTATTTCAAAATTAGGCACAACTGGTTCCCCAAAACGCATCTCTTCAACATTTTCACTATCGTCTTTTCCAATTGGAACATCATCCGCAATAATATTAGGAATTTTCATCATAATCTCTTTTATCTTTTTAGAGCTTTCTTCTTGAACAACCTCAAGTTCACTAATTTCATCACTCATCTTTTTAATCTCTTCTTTTAAAGCATTAGCCTCACTATCTCTTTTATCCTTCATAAGTTGCCCAATTTGGCTACTCTTTTTATTTTTATCAGCCTTTAAGCCATCTGCTTTAGTTTGAGCTTCACGATTTTTAATATCTAATTCATATACCTCATCAACTAAAGGTAACTTTTCATCTTGAAACTTTTTCTTGATATTTTTCTTTACTAAATTTCTACCCTCTTCATCTCTTATTAACTTTATATCTATCATTTTTATTCCTCCCAAAATAACTTATTAGCATTTTTATAAAGCATCATTTCTATCTCTTCTTTTGTAAATCTTTCTTTCAATAGTTCACTTAAATCTTCTTTTATCGAGACATAATCAAAGAGTTGTGGTCCATAGTCTTTGCCAAACAAATCCCTATAAAAAGTCATATCATCACTAGCGATAGCAACACCACTAATGCCTATTAACTCTTTCAAATGCTCTAAATGCTTAAGATAATATTCCCGCAACTGTTCATTACTAGCTCTTTTATCAAGAACAAATTCAGAATAAGAAACAACTCCGATAACAGCGTCAAATTCCTTCAAAGCCTTAATTTGTTCATCATCTAAGTTTCTTTGATTAGGACAAATCTTGTAGCAATTAGAGTGACTCGCAATAACCTTTACCTTTTTTCCCGAGCGTTTTTCCTTTCTTAGAATATCTATCGTATCATAAAATGTTTTCTTATTCATATGAGATAAATCAATACATATTCCAAGCTCTATCGCCTTAGTAATAAATTCTTTACCCAACTCTGTTAGACCATAATCTCCTTTATTACCAGAACCATATTTATTAGCGTTATTCCAAACTAATAAAATATTTCTAAGTCCCAAATTATATAACTCTTCTAATTCCTCTAAAGAATTTATATAATCACAACCCTCAATACTAAGAATAACATTATCTAAAGAAATATATCTTTGTAATATTTCCTTAGAAATCTTAAACATTTCTACAACATTTATCTCATCATAATTATCGCCAAGTTCTTCTTTCATACTATCTTTATCTAAGAAATACAAGTTAGCAACCACTTTTTCTACATTATCAAAATTATAATTCTTCATCCAATTATCTAAATAAGTATAGTCCATTCTTAAATAGCACTGATAAATAACTGATAATAAATCATAATGCATATCAAACATAAAAATAACACATTCCTTTCTTTAAAGAGAACATAAGAAATCTTCAAGTCTACCTAAGCAAAAACAAAAGATGATACCTAAAGGAGTGCAAAAAGCACGGTACCATCCTTCTTTTTTCTTAATTTATAACGGTAAGACCGGAAATTACTTTCATCTATAGAGTAGATAAATAAGCCTTTAATATCGTTTTCACCAACCACGAATTCTCTAAAATTAAATAATCTTATTATTAGTTCTAATCACTGACTTTTCTACATTATATAATATTTAACTTTTTTTCGCAAGTTATTCTAAAAAACATTCTTTACTTTTATCAACACTAGGTAATTCCTTAAAAGCTCCAAGCTTAGTAGAATCTAAAGTATCATCCTTTATTTCTGAAAAGCCTCTTTCACCATCAGTAATACTAATAAAATATTCCAAAGTTCCACTATTATTAAAAACTTTTACATATGCTGAAAGACTTCTATCACTAAAACTAGGTATGCCAAATTCATCTTCTACATTGTCAAAAACAAAATAATGAATAGAATTAGGAGTTAAGCTTGTCTCTTCAGAACAAGTAAAATTACCTTTAGAAATATTTTTCTTTACTTTATTAACTATAATTTTCGCATTTTGTACAAATATCTCATCACTTGCCCCATCCAAAAGTGTATCTACTGATGTGATATTACAATAAATAAAACCACCCAAACCAACTATAAAGAAAAGCAAAATACAATATAATAAACCCCTACGCATTTTAAATTCTTTTTCAACCGCATCCTTATCTTTTAAATCTACATAATTAATTCCATTATATAAACTAGTCCCAAATGCTATAATTGGTAGCATAAATATATTAAAAAGCATTGTCAAAATAGGATTTTTATTAAATCTTTTACCTAACTGATATAAAGCAACTAGTAAAAAAAACATATTAACTACTGGAATAAAATAGAAAAGAAAATAAATCATTTTACCAAATGCTATCTCGGTTAGAAGAGCTATATTATAAATAGGTACTAAAGCTCCCCACCAAGGTTTATTAGCTTTCATATTAATTATCTCTAGAGGAATAATATATATATTAAATAATGATAATATCAAAAATATAAAAAATACAGCACTAAAATTTATAATATGTAAAATACCAAGAACAACACTAAGACCATATGTTAAGAGAAACCATAAAACATTTACTGTTAAAAAAACTTGTTTATTTCCCGTATTAGTAGCGTGTTCCATACTATTAGCGGTAAATGAAGTATTTGCGGTAATCTTCCCTGAACCTATTTCATATGTTTTTTCTTGCTTTGGCGCAAATTCTTTCATTTTTTGATTATCTGGATGGTCATAATTCAAATTACCACATTTCATACAGTAGCGAGCCTCTCTCTTCATCGGTGCGCCACATCTAGTACAATATATATATTCACTTTCATTCATAAGACTTTCCTCCTATAATCAATAATAATTATAAACTGTTACTATTTTAAAGTCAATTTATGAATAATTTAGATGTAGTAAAAAATCAGATAAAAAAAAGAGCTACTGCTCTATTTTGCTTCGACAATTAGTTTAATAGCCGTACGTTCCTCACCATCAATAACAATATCTTGAAAAGCTGGAATACATACTAAATTTTTTCCCGAAGGAGCTACAAAACCTCTCGCGATGGCAATGGCTTTTATTGCTTGATTAAGTGCTCCAGCCCCAACAGCTTGTATTTCTACACTGCCTTTTTCACGAAAAACATTAGCTAAAGCACCTGCTACACTATTAGGATTTGATTTACTACTTACTTTTAGTGTTTCCATTATTATTCCTCTCTTTCATAATTAATATTATGAAAAGAAAAGAAAATTAGAACATCATTTTATCTTTTTTCTAGCCTCTTTTAATAAATTAACACAATTTTGTAACTTAGCTGTTTCTAGTAAAGATAGTTCAATATAAATTCTTCCTCTTACACCATCTTTATTTAAAATAGAAGGAAGTCCCATAAATATATCATTATCTTCATCGTAACTAGATATAGTAACAACCGCATTTTCATCATTTACTAAAGCCTTAGTAATTTTAACTAAACAAACTCCTATTCCATAACTAGTATTATCTTTTCTATCAATAATTTGATAAGCTGCATCTCTAACCTCATTACAAAGTTTATCTAAACTATCATCATTTAAGAAATTTTTAATATTTTGTAGTCCCACGTTAGCATTACTCCACGGAACAAATTCACTATCGCCGTGTTCGCCTATCACATAAGCGTGAATATTTTCTGGATTTATCCTAATTTTTTCACCAATTAAATACCTAAGTCTTGCTGTATCTAAACTTGTTCCCGTTCCAATTACTCTTCTATGGTCAAAACCCGATGTCTTCCATACAACATAAGTCATTACGTCAACCGGGTTAGTCGCGACCAAAAATATTCCTTTAAAACCACTCT
>CANRQG010000082.1 GCA_947632735.1 uncultured Bacilli bacterium
TTTGTTTATTTTATTTGTTAACTACATTTTAAAAAGTGGTAAAATTTCTTTCACCACTCCTTAATGTTTAAGAACCGTGATTCTTTATTGTCTATTTATATTAAAAACTTTATTATTGATAACATTGTCAAAATTATTTTCTAATAAATCTTTTACTTTGTCATCACTTTTAACTATTTTTTTAACATCTTTATAAAGCTTTTTCAATTTATATTCATCATCTAAATGATGAATATCACTTGCTAAAAATGTAATTTGATCATTTTTTAAAAATTGTTTAAGTACCTTTTTAGCAAGTTTACCATACTTATTGTAAAGACTTAGATAATTACCCTGAAATAATACGCCCATATTGATAAACTTTTGAATATATTCAGGATGATCTTGAAAAACTTTATATCTTTCTGGATGAGCAATTATAGGAATATAGCCTTTACTTATAAGTTTAAACAAATAGTCTCTAGTACCGTGAACCATATTCTGAACTGGTAATTCTATTAAGACATATCTACCTCCATTTAAAGGCATTATTTCTTTCTTAGAAATAAGTTCTAATATATTCTCAGTAAAATATACTTCATTTCCTAGATAAAGCTTTAAATCTAATTTTTCTTCGGCAACTCTTTTATATAATTTTTTAAATAGTTCAATTTTTGTTTTATTATTACAATTATATTTAGTATTTTCCATATAATGAGGGGTAATAATTATTTCTGTTATACCTTCGTTAGCGGCTTTTTTTAATATCCCAACTGACTCTTCAATATCCCTTGAGCCATCGTCAATTCCATAAAGTAAATGGCAGTGTAAATCTTTCATTTCTTTTTCTTCTTACTTTTCTTATCGTCAGTATTATCTTTAAAATAGTCATTGTAATAATATCCATATTGTTCATTATGAGTTGTCTCAGCTTTATTCAAAATAACACCAGCTATTTCAGCTTTTACTTGTTCAAATTGTTTCTTTGTTTTCTCTAAGTTTTCAAATTTAGTCTTCTTAGCAGAAACAACTACTAAGTTAACATCACTAAATTGAGTTAATACCATAGCATCACTTAAACCTAATACTGGTGGACAGTCTAGAATAATAATATCATATAGTCTTTTTAGTCTATTTAATAATCTTCTATTATTGTCACTAGAAAGCAATTCAACGGGGTTTGGTGGCGTAGGACCTGTTGGTATAATGTCAACACCTTTAATATTAGTACGGCTTACATAATCACCAATAACGATACCCTCACCATAATTTAAAATCAAATTAGAATATCCGCCACTAGTTGGGTTCATTACCTCAAATACTTCGTGCTGTCTACCACGACGTAAGTCACAGTCAATAATTAATACTCTCTTATCAGTTTGAGCATAAGCAACTGCTAAGTTAGCAGAAATAAAACTTTTACCATCACTAGCTTCAGGGGAAGTATTTAAAATAACTTTAATTTCTTTATCTATCGATGAGAAAGCTAAATTAGTACGAATACTCTTAATAGCTTCACTAAAGATACTCTTAGGGTTAATGTTGATAACTAAGTCATAAGCATTTTCTTCTTTAGGAACAGCACCTAAAACATTTTCTCCTAATTTATCTTCTATTTCATTACTTGTCTTAATAGTTGTATCAAAATAGTACATTACAAAGGCTATGCCTAAACCAAGAATTAAACCAATTGCAATGTAAATTAAATTATCTTTTACATAGTTAACGTTATATGGTGTTTCTGACTCTTGAGCTTTATCAATAATACTAACGTTATTTAACTTATAGACTTTTTGTATTTCTTTCATAAATACTTCTGCTGTTTCATCAGCTATTAATTTAGCATCTTCACTATTATCATTCGCAACAGTAATTATGATTACTTCTGTATTGGTAACTGATGTAACGGTAATATTCTTAGAAAGTTCTGATACCTTTTCATCTATTCCTAGATTATTAATAACATTACTTAATACAGTTCTACTCTTAATAATTTCACTATAAGTACCAACCAAGTTTCTGTTTAAAGCTACTTCTGTAGAATTATTATTTTCACTAACCAAAACTATCTTTGTAGTACTTTGATACATTGGTACTCTTGTCAAGATAGTAAAGGAATTTCCTACAGTGATGACGCAAAATAATATTAAAATGATTAAACCTATCTTCGATTTAAAATAATTAATTAACTCTTTCAAATTTATTTCTTCCATAAAGTATCATCCTCTCAACACTACCTCATTGTAACATAGAATTTACTAAAAAGGCAATAAATCTTACTTGGCTTTTTTTTGCTTTACACTTCTTTATAATCATTTTATTTATTTAAATAGTTTTCATACATACTTATTCTATTTAATACTTTAGTCTTTCCTAAAATTTTTACTATAGAAAATAAATCAGGTGATTTTGTTCTACCAGTAACCATTACTCTTAAAGCTTCACAAATATCTCCAACGTGGCCTTTAAAATCACTTGGATTTTGTTTATATTCTTTAGGAGAAGCAGCATAACCATTTTTAACAGCAAACTCCTTAACACCATTAAACCACTCTTCATTAGAAACAGATAAGTCTAAAACGTTATTTACATATTCTCTTATCAATGAAACAGAAAACTCTTTGTTGCCATCATATTTACTATAATTTTCTTTAGTAAACAATTCATCTATCGCATAAGAAAATTCTTCTTTTACATCACTATATTTACTTATATCTTTACGTGGTCTATCGCTATCTTTTTCAACATTTAAAAACTTTATCATATCTTCTTTATTAGATTTTAGTAATTCACTATATTCAGGGTCAAATTTTAAAGCATATTTTAAAGTTTCATCAAAAACTTCTTCCCCACTCTTACGTGAGAAATATGTTTTACAGATATTAACGAGCTTTGCTTCGTCAAAAGAAGTTCCACCAATTGCTTGTTTATCAAAAGAAAAATGAAAATCTTCTATTTTTTTGTCTTGATTATTTAAATACCATTCTTCAAAATTTGTATTCGCAATTGTTGCTAAATAAAGATGAAGTGCTTCTATTGGTATACCATTTTCTTCATAATATTTAGCTCCGGCCCATAAATCTTTTCTTTTAGATAATTTTCTAATGGTACCAGTTTCACTATCCTTAATAGTTATTGGAGCAATATGAGCATATTTAGGTTTTTCAAAGCCCAATATATCAAATAACTGATAATGAATTGGTAAGCTTGCTACCCACTCATCTCCTCTTATAACGTGAGTTGTATGCATTAAATGGTCATCAATAACGTGAGCTAAATGATAGGTAGGCGTACCATCTTTTTTTAGTAAGATTAAATCCATATCATATTCAGGAAGTTTCATTTTTCCTTTAATACAATCTATTATTTCTATTTCATTTTTGGAATTACCAGGAGACTTTAATCTTATAACATAATCTTTTTTTTCATTTAATCTTTGCTTTATTTCTTCTAATGATAAGTCTCTATCAACAGCGTAACTTCCATATATTCCTATTTTTACTTTACTTAATTCTTGCTCTTGCCTAATGGCTGCTGCTTCTTCTTCTGTAATAAAGCAAGGATAAGCATAGCCTTGAATTATTAAGTCTTTTACATAAGTCTGATATATTTCTGTTCTTTCACTTTGTAAATAAGGTCCATATTCTCCACCATAAGAATAACCTTCATTAGGTAAAATAGAAAAACCTTTTAGTACTCCTGTTATATTGTCAATACCACCATCAACAGCTCTTTTTTGGTCAGTATCTTCAATTCTTAAAAAAAATACTCCTCCACTTTGTCTAGCATAAACCATATCACAAAAAGCAGAAAATAAATTACCAAGATGTACACTACCCGTAGGTGAAGGTCCATAACGCGTAACCATTGCGCCATCTTTTAATTTTCTTTCGGGATACATTTTTTCATAGTAGTCACGATTATATTTAATATTAGGAAAAAGTAATTCAGCTAGTTGTTTTCTTTCATTAAGTTCCATCTAATTCACCTCAAAATCTATTAAATTATGGAGAAAAAAATAGAAATAATTATTCCTAATTCTTTCTACCTAAACCCAAATGTGGTTGCCCTAGTTAGATTCGAACTAACGCATCGTGCGGTCAGAGCGCACTGCCTTACCACTTGGCTATAGGGCAATGTATTCTGTTTTTCTTCTTTACTGCTATTTATTAGGTCTTCTTCCCCACAAATATATTATAATACATCAGTTTAGTTTAATCAATAGAACAAAATGATTTTTTATCTCATAAAGAAAGCAAATTACTAATACATAAAAGGAATTATCTACTCATTTTTTTAATCTTCATCGGTGCATAAACGTCATATATGTCTTCTTCAGTAAATTTCTTTGTACTCTCTTCTAAGAATTTGCCTAATATTTCAAAATACTCTAAGCATTCTTCTATTTTATCGTGGCTTTTAAAAGTAACTTCTAAAGTTCTAGGCCACATCTTATCTCTTTCTAATCTTTTATATCTTAGGGGCTCTAAGTTAAATTTAGAACAATAATTAATCGTATCATCGGTAAAATGATAATCTTCTAAAAATTCTCCTTTAGTAATAGTTCCACCAAATCCAGTATTAGCGTCAATTTTTTTATTTAAATAAGCTTTTTCTAATTCTAAGGATATTCCACTACAACCCATAAAGCTAAAAGAACTCATTCCCTCTCTAATAAAAACTTCTCTATCATAGTCTTGACTACCAAATTTTAAATGAATGTATAAATCACTTTGAATATTTTTTAAGTAATTTTTAAAATCTTCATCACAGTAATAACTACCAATATTAACATTATTTAAGTTGCTGTGAACTTTCTCTTGAAGTGGAAAATAGGTTATTATTCCACTTATTCCATATTTTTCATTGTAATACTTTATTAAGGCATCTAAGTATGACATATCGACACTATTTTCTTTAATACCTTTATAATTTTTTATTGCCTTTTCTACATTGGTATCTTTATCATCGAAAAGACTTGTTGTCAATAATATTTTACTGTTGCCTTCTAAGAATATTCTAGACTTTTTTTCTTTTAATTCAAGAACTTCTTTTTTTAATTTTTCTAACTCAGAAATACTAATCATTAAACCACCCTAGATAATATTATAAGATGATTTTAGGCTAATGACAAGAAAACTGCTAAATATTTACAAAAAGTGACAATTAGTTTGATTTTTTATTACACTTAGTGTACTGTTATTAGCAGAAAGAACTATATGTGATATCAAAAAAATGTATATGTCAAATAATAAAATTTAAAAAAAAGCAAAGAAGATTTTCTGAACTATCGACAAATTGTCGACGTTTGAAACCAACAGAAAAATATAATACAAATTGTGCTAATTGAGAAGCGATATTTTAATCGTTAATTTACAACAAACATTAACTCTCTATGTATTGTATTTTACTTTTCTTCTTCACTGCTTAAAGAATTAGTTTATAAAAGATAAAGCAAATAATTATTTGAATTGTAAAATTAAACAATAAGAATATTTCTCAATTAATGGGAATACTATATGGTGTAGTACAAATAATCCATAGATTGACTTTAATTATTATTTGTGCTACAATTTAGTTACTCAATGACCAAGGGTTATATGAGTCCTGGAGACGCAACTATATATTAGTTGCGTTGTCCGTTTACATTGCATTTTAAAAGTCTCTAATAATTAAGAGACTTTTTGTATTTATTATATTCTTTTAATACATTTTGTAGATATCCAGGTTCATCAATTAAATATGAACTTATAATATACATATCGTTTTTGTTTCTTTCAAGAATTATTATATAGCTATATAAATCATCACTATACAATAATTTAGTTCTTTTAGTATTTTTATATGGCGCAGTCCATATTTTTATTTTACTACACTCTAAATCATCACAAGTTGAACAATTTAAATAATTTCTTATCATTGGTGCAACATAATTTATAAAATATGCACGTGGTTCTTTCATTCTAATTTTCATACCTAATGTTTTTTGAGTTTTAGTAGTTAAATGAAAAAAGCCCTGCATTCTATTATCTTCAAATGGTGTAGTAAATACTTTAATTAAAGAAAAATCACCTAACTCAACTACTTTGAATTAGGTGAAACCAATCTTTTGGCAACACTCAACACTAGCATATTGAATGTTCCTTTTTTATTTTATGCAAATTTCTTTGACAAATACATCATAACATAAAAACGCACTTTTATCAA
>CANRQG010000083.1 GCA_947632735.1 uncultured Bacilli bacterium
GAAAAATTTTAAATTTTATCAATATAAACAAAAAAAGTGAACTAATCTGCTTATTTTTCAGTGCGTTCACATTTTTTCACATCTATTTATTCCTTTATTTTATAAGCTTTTAATTAACAAAGGAATTTATTCTTAATACGATTTACCGTTACCATATTCACCTTCATTTGAAAAAGATGTATCGTTAAGCATTTCTTTTTTCTCCTTAATACTATTAAATTGTGAGGCAGTATAAGTCTGTTCCCCGTATGGAGAATCAATTCTCATTGTATCAGGATTACTCATATTAACAAAATTGCCCTTTTCATCTTTTGTACTTATTTCTAAATTATTTGGATAATGAAGAAACTCCCTTATCGTCACCTTTTCCAAATCATCAGAATCTCTAACAGCACTATATGCAGAATAATACTCAGGTGATTTATAGGTTCTCTTGTTAAAATCAATTGCTCCTCTTTCCATTTCTGGTGTTCTAGATTCGATTTGCGTTTTAAACTGTTTATCACAATCTTCATATGCAACTGATGTTAGGCCCTTAAAAGGTATATAAACATCTAAAACATTATTTTCATAATTTAATGGAGAAGAAACAAAATCACGTTCTATTACCGTTTCCGTATCTTTTTTAACAACTGTACGTTCAAAAGAATAGTTAGCAGTAACTTTATCAGGATAAGTGTTTCTTACGCCATCACTAGATGGGGCTTTTTTCTGATAAAAAGAACCATCTTGTACTAACATAACAAAGTTTTGTTCAGAATCTAAAGACATTTTAAAGCTCTTTACAAAACGATTATTTTTATCAATGGCATTACTTTTCCATTTATCTTCTTCACTAAAAATACTATAAGACATATCAATATTCAAGGCATCTTCTCCCGCTGATACTTTATAATTTGCATAATTCATTACACCACTTTTTGCTTGAGTAATTAAATCATCTATTCTCTTTAATGCTTTAGCAAATACCGGCTGCATAGCCAAATTTTTACAATTTCTTAATTCATCTTCACTAATATTTACATTTTTTAAATTTTCCATATTACTACCTTCCCTCATTAAAATAAATTATAACACACGTCTAAGCAAAAACATAATCTAGTTAGAATTATTAACAACTTCTTCTATTCTCATCAATTGATTATACTTACAAATTCTATCCGTCCTAGACATAGAGCCAGTTTTTATTTGTCCCAAATCTAAACCAACTGCTAAATCAGCAATTGTTGTATCCTCAGTTTCACCACTACGATGAGAAATAATTGTCTTGTAACCATTACTTTTAGCAAGCTCAATAGTCTCTAATGTCTCAGTAATTGTACCAATTTGGTTTACTTTTAAAAGTATAGCATTTCCAGCCTTCCTATCAATACCCATTTGTAAACACTTCTTATTAGTAACAAACAAATCATCCCCAACTAATTGAACTCTATCCCCTAACAATTTTGTAATCTTACTAAAACCATCCCAATCATTTTCATCAACTGGATCCTCAATTGAAATAATTGGATAACTATCAACAAGTTCCTGATAAAAACTTATCAATTCATCAGTTGTAAGCTCTTTTCCATCAACGTGATAAACACCATCTTTATAGAATTCTGATGCTGCCACATCTATCGCTATCTTTACATCAACACCAGGCTCATAAGAAGCCCTTCTGATAGCTTCCATAATAAGCTCAAAACCCTCTTTATTAGAACTTAAATTCGGCGCAAAGCCTCCCTCATCACCAACACCAGTAAAATAACCTTTTTCATTTAGTACTTTTTTCAAACTATGAAAAACTTCAGCCCCTACTCTTACTCTTTCGTGAATAGTATCCCGTTGAGGAATAATCATATACTCCTGAAAGTCTAAATTATTATCCGCGTGTGCTCCTCCATTAATTATATTCATCATTGGTACCGGTAAAGTTTTTCCAGCACCAATATATTCAAAAAGCTCTTTCCCAGCATTTATAGCACTAGCCTTTAAAGCTGCCATACTAACACCTAATATAGCGTTAGCGCCCAACCTAGATTTAGTCTCTGTCCCATCTAGTTCAATCATTTTATAATCTAATTCCTTCTGCTTTTCAGCATCCATTCCAACAATGGCATCTTTTAAAACAGTATTTACATTTTGAACAGCTTTCAAAACACCTTTTCCATTATAACGCTCACCGCCATCGCGCATCTCTAAAGCTTCTCTTTCTCCTGTTGAAGCTCCACTTGGTACCATAGCTCTTCCCCTGATACCATTTTCTAAAATTACATCAACTTCTACAGTAGGATTACCTCTTGAGTCTAATACCTCTCTTCCTATTACATTTGCTATTTTCATTATTCTTCCTCCTTTACTAAATCTTTAACATAATTTTTAAATTCACTACCACGAATTTCACATTCCTTATATTGATCCCACGATGCTGATGCAGGACTTAACAAAACAATATCATCCTTTTCAGCTATCTCTACACATTTTTGGAAACCATCTTTTAAAAATTCAAAACTATATGTAGGAATATTCATTTTACTTCCAAACTCTAAGACTCTATTGCGACACTGTCCAATTGCTACAATGGCTTTAACATTTTTCATATATGAAGCTAATTCATTAAAATCTTGACCTCTTTCCATACCACCTAAAATTAAAACAATTGGTTCATCAAAAGAGCTAAGAGCAATTTGCGTACACTTTATATTAGTTGCCTCAGTATCATTATAATACTTTACTCCAAAAACTTGGCCACAATATTCTAATCTATGCTCAACACCTTTAAAATTACTAATAACTTCTTTAATAATCTCATTTGATACATCAAATTCCTTAACAGCCATAATAGCTGCTAAACAATTTTCATAATTGTGCTTACCAACAATTAAAATATCACTCAAATCAATAACCTTATCACCATAATAGTAAATAGCACCATTATCGCAGTAGCACCCATTAATTTGCCTACTACTAGAAAAATATTTAACTGTTGACTTTATATTCTTACACTCATTTAAAACATCATCATTTTCTATATTGAGTATTGCGACATCATTATTCGTTTGCTTAGAAAAAAGTTTAGCCTTTACCCTTTTATAATTTTCATAACTCTTAAAAAAATCTATATGCGCTGGGCTAAGATTAGTCATAACTCCAACATCAGGCTTAAACTCACTTAAATTTTCTAATTGCTGACAAGAAACTTCTATAACAAGAATACTATCTTCTTTAACTTTATCTAAAACACTACACAACGGAAAACCAATATTTCCCACTAAAAACACTCTATCGCCATAAGCTTTTTTCATTATCTCATATGTTAAAGTAGTCGTAGTCGTCTTGCCATTAGTACCTGTAATACCAATTATTTTTACACCCTTAGGTAATAATCTATAAGCTAACTCAACCTCATTTAACACTTCAATTCCTAATTCATTAGCTTTTAAAACATATTTATGATCAATCGCAACACCAGGATTTTTAACTAAATAATCAAAACTTTCATCAATTAACTCATCAGGATGATTACCAAAAACTAATTGAACACCTAATTCTCTTAACTCTTTAACCTTTTCACTATCAAGTTCTTCATCACTTTTACTGTCATTTAAAACTACTGTATTTTTTCTTTTAGAAAGTAAAACTGCTGCTTGATAACCACTTCTAGCTAGTCCTAATATCAAAATTTTCTTGTTTTCAAACATAATTTATCCTCCAATAAAATTATACTATAATTTTACTAATTTAACTATTCTTTTTAGTTCTTTATTATTGAAAGTAAGCAAAATACTTGCTATAATTAAATAAATATAAAAGAAAGTGGGCTTAAAAATGAAAATTGTTACACTTAGTTCCGATCAATTTGATAATTATGCTAGTGCTCATCGTTACAGAAACTATTTTCAAAGTTCTTCTTATGGAAACTTAATGCAAAAATTTGGTTATAATGTCCACTATCTAGGTATCATAAATGAAGAAAACAAATTAATAGGAGCAACTCTCATTATTTATAAAAACATTTTTATGAACAAAAAATTCGCCTATGCTCCTAGAGGTATTTTATTTAACTATGAAAATGCCGAATCTTTAAATGAAATGGCCGAAAAAATAAAAAAAGTTCTTGGCAAACAAGGCTTTATGCTTTTAAGAATAGATCCATATATCCCGCTAACTATTAGAGATAATACAGGTACTATTATGAACTTCAATAATAAAGGCAATATAATTATTGAAAACTTAAAAAAAGCTGGTTTTCAATATAGAGGCAAAACACTTTTCTTTGAAACAGAAAAACCGCGTTGGGAAGCCTTAGTTATTTTAAATAGAGATATAAGAGAAATATTTTCAAAATTTGATAAAAGAACCAGAAATAAAATTAGAAAAGCTACTAATAGTGGCGTAGAAGTAATTAAAGATGAAAGTAGAAGTATTGATAAACTATATGAATTTATCAGCAAAAAAGAAAAAAAACCATTATCCTATTATAAGTCAATAATAAATGATTTTGGCAACAGCGTAGAAATTTACTATGCCAAGATAAACACCGAAACATTTGTTATAAATAGTAGAAGAACTTATGAAAAAGAGCTTGAGGATAATGATATCCTAGCTTCCAAAATACAAGATGTTACTCTTGAAGAAAAAGAAAGAAATAACTATTTAAATAAAAAAATGGAATCCGATAAACTAGTAAGTACTTATAAAAACAACTTAGTAACATCAACTGAATTACTAAAAAATAACCCTGAAGGCATTATAATTGCTGGAGCAATGGTTATTACTTATGATAATGCTGCTTATATTATTACTGAAGGAATTAATGAAGAGTACGGCTACTTAAATGCTAATTATTTAGTAAAATGGCGTATGATAGATGACTATAATAGTAGAGGTTTTAAATATTTAAATTTAAATGGTGTTGTAGGAGAATTTGAAAAAACAAACGAATTTAGCGGTTTAAATGAAAGTAAACTAGGTTTTAATTCTACCATAACTGAATACATTGGAGAATTTGATATCATACTTAATAAATTTAGTTACTCTATGTTTGAAAAATTTAACAAGAAAAAATAAAAAGATGCAAACATCCATCTTTTTTCTTTATAAATTATTTTTACTATTAGAAAAAAGACATCTATTTTTTAAGATGCCTTTTTTATTTTATGGATAGTAACAAGTATTTGCACACTGTTGATAACACGTATGATAACAAGTTTGATAGCAAGTACTACATTTTTTACAGTCTTTATAAGCATTATCAAATATTTGTCCTGTATCTACCCAACCACCAGTACAAGATTGAGCTGTTTTATGTTGACAGTTACATTCATATGGGTTGCAACTATAAGGATTACAGTTATATGGGTTACAATCGTGTGTTCCACAATATGTAGCATTTGGTCCGTGATTAACATTTATTGAACAAGTGTTACTATTTCCGGCTCCATCAGTTACAGTGTAATTCTTACTTTTCTTAATCTCACTTTTATCAACATTTTTAGAACTTTTACCATCGGCGTAATATTCTCCATCACATCTTGTTATTCCACTTCCTCCAGAATCACGACATTTAATTCTAAATGAAATTCCCTTTTCTCCTGCTTTTTGTTGACCAAAAGAACAACTTGGTGGAGTCTTATCTATATAAACATTTTGATTAGCAGGACAACCTACACCATTTCCGGCATAATCATAAACTGCTCCTGGTGATTGATTTGTAAATACACCCTCACTACTTATTGTTCTACTTATATTACCTGTACAACCACTTAAATTATCATAACAAGTCCCAACTAAAGTAGCTGTTCCATTTATCCAACCTGTTCCTCCACTGCTTGCGCAAGTTGGCGCTGTTTTATCTATTCTTACTCTTTGATTCACTGGACATCCTACTGAATTTCCGGCTTTATCTGATACTGTTCCTGGACCTTTTAATTCATTCATATCAGTTGAATAATCAGTATAAATAGTAGTAGTTGTACAACTACTCATTCCATCAGTACAAGTTCCCGTTATTCTTCGATATCCTGGATTAGAACTTGCATTAAGCCAAGCATCATTTCCGCCACCACTTGAGCATCCTGGTAAGGTTAAATCTAAGTAAGCATCTAAATCTACTGTTACATAGTTCCCAGCTATATCTGTTACTAGTATCTGTC
>CANRQG010000084.1 GCA_947632735.1 uncultured Bacilli bacterium
CAAAAGTTAATTCTGCTAATTTGCAAGACTATCGTCCACAAAATCCCGAAAATAGCTTCTTGAAATTCATTTAAGGAGAAAAGAAAAGTATGGGAATCTCGCTTACAAAGTGGGACTCTTGGGTTACAAACAAGACTCTCGGCTTACTATTCACCCAACTTTCCCTAATTTTTATCCCTATTCCGCGTCCCCACGCTTCTATATAACCTGTGCAAAAGATGTATTGGCAATCAATGGATTATACGCTCTGGAATTATGCTTCCCAAGTAATTTTTCAACTGTCCAATCTTCCGAAAATACACATTCGCTTCCGATATATACTTTCCTTAAGCCGACGTTATAACGTGTTAATATTTTCTATATTTAATACATTTTTTATCTTTTTAATATAGATTCGAAGATCTTGTATACAAATCGTACAAAGAACCATTTTTAATATTCTTTTTCCATGTTGTCTTTTGCAAAAACATATTCTTTGTTCTCTACAGATAATGAATTAATCAAAAATGCACTTTTACCATCTTGATATACTGTTATTGAAATATAATACTTGCCAGGTTTATTTATTACTTTTTTCAGATCAAACATATATTTCCAATGCAAATATTCATTGTTTATTAATATTCCTTCTTTCACCTTTTCATCATCAATTTCATTATTAATGTACTTATCTTCTAGTGCAAACAGCAATTTCCCCTTTTCAACAGACTCTGTATAAATTATTTTTCCATCGATATTCAATATTTCTATATCCAGTCCATTATAGTTTTCCGCTGACGTATTACCAATTTCAACTATACCATCAGTATTATAGCTTACACTAATTTTTGCTTTATTGTTCACAATAAATATAGCACTTATTGCAAAGCAGAATAATGCTACTAATATCAATTTTATAATTTTCCCTACAGCCTTCGGAAAAATTCTCTTAAATTCCTCTTTACCCTTTTGTATTACCCATTGTACAGCAAGAGCAACAACACCAAATGTACACAAAACAGAGGGCAAAATCTCATTCCAGTTTTGACTCTCCTTTTCATAAATTACAGATAATGGGACAGATAAAATGAATATAAAAAAAATCATTATTGTATATGTTCTAAAATCACTTATTAAGCACATGTATCTGTTGTCTGATTCCTGATCGTACTGCTTATAATTTTGATCTAATACGTTGTATCTTTTTAGGTCACTTATTACATACTTCACTATGTCAGAAAAAATAATGACCGATGTTGATAATGCGAATGTAAAAAGTATTTGTAAATACCAATATATTACCCTTCCTCGCTCTGCCCAAACGTTTAATGAACTAATTGTCATTTTAAATAAAAAAGCACATATCGTCCCTATTACCGCGACAATAGCAATAGTTGCTCCTAATCTGGTTGTCCTTCGTTGCTCTTTATCAGCAGCATCTACTAATATCTCTTTCGTTTCTTTTACCTGTTCTTTATCACCATCGGTGCTCAGCAATTTTTGCTGGTTTCTTTGTTGCATTTTATGTATTTCTCCTTTTTTATTCTCCCTGTCTTTCTTTTTTTGCATATAAAATTCTTTCCATTGATGTTTTGCCATACTTTTTCTCCGCATTCTTTTCAATTCACTACATATGTATAGTGAATTATCACACTTTATTAAAGTTCTGTCACAATATCCTGGTTTCAACTTGATCAAAGAACAAATTGTCACTATACGTCATAATTCACTTTAATCTCTTATAACTTACATTATTGGTATTTCCTGATGCTTCGACTGCATTACAATTTATCAATATCTGTATATATCTCCAAGCTATAGTTCTTGATTTCTTTTTTAATTCCATAAGCTCTTAAATTCTGATGGTTTCTTAAGCAGCTATTTTTTCAATAATTGGTTCCACTTTTTTATAATTCTTTGATTATAAAACTTGTTTCATGCTTATTTCATTTTTGTTTCACTGACTGAATTACTATTCTCTTTCCCATCCGAAAGCAGCTCCAGATACCTGTCACACTCCTTGCAAATCACCATGCCCTTGGACTTGCTTATATTATATTCTAGCAGAGGGTCGTCATATCTGGCCCAGGCTTCTTTGATCTTATCAAATCCACGTCCCCATGCTTCGATCATTCCGTCCAAAAAGAGATATTTGCCAATTTAGGATTATAGGGTTTTGAAGAATGTTTCATAAGCAGCTTATCCGTTGAATCCAAACCTTCCGGCATCTCCACATCATTCCAGATATAGATCTTATCTTTATACACACTGTTCTAAATTGGATTACAAGCACTATAATCCTTATGGACGATGGCATTCAGCAGAATCTCCCGAAAAACATCCTAATGAAACATAAACTGTTCCACCCGTTGGATTCCCTCATAGGTAATCAACGCTTTCATGTATTTCGTATATACCAGAGCAACCGTCTTGTCCACCTGTTTGCTCAAAGAGCCATGCACTTCATCCTGATACCTTAAATCAACATCGGACTGATCAAAAAAGCCTATCTTCACATAAGCGCCTGTCACCCACTTCTCCGGATCTTTATAAAATGCCAGCATAGGCACTCGAATAAAGTACCCGTCTTCATCAAACAAGCGCAAGTTTTCCCGCAAAATAGCATCTTCAACTCTCATTTCCTCAGGAGTCAGTCTGCCACGCCTTACCGCCTTCTTCTTAAATAATTCTAACGCTTCTCACCTTAAATTTCCAACTCTCAAATTCGGAATCGGCATACCATCCCATAACCTGCCTCGGGATTTCAAGAGCGCTTTATCCATCTCTTTCCCAGTAATTGTTCTCATGGTGCTACCGGAACAATGAAAACGCTTGCCATAAAAGCTGATGAGATAAGGATTCTTTTCCAAAATAATTTCAATATAGTAGATTGACATCTGCCACAATACCCATTGTATCTGTAATCTTGTTGGGAATGACTTCCAACAGTTTTCTGCTGTCCTTATCGCTTATGTCAATAACATCACCGTCATCACTTTTGCCAGTATAAAACGTTCCTCCATATGCGTTTGCATAGCCACAGATCCATTCTCAATATTAATCATGCTATGCTTTTTCCTATTCTATTGTTTAATGTTCCTGCATGGAGTTTGCCCGTTTTGTGTTTACTACTCCAGTTCAGCGTGTCCTTCTCGTTCTTAACTATATTTATTTAGATTCTATGCAAATACACACCACTTTTCATTTCAATTACATCATTTATTCTAGCTTGCTAATTTTCTGTTGCCAAAATGTTGCCAAACTATCTTTACTCTAAGCGTTGCTTCAATACATTGTAAAAACGTTCTGTTTTTCGTTGTTGACTTGCAGTTTCATAAATCAAACGAAACTCTCTATCAACGTCATTTCTCGCTAATACGTACTTTCTAATATCCGCATATTTCTTTAATCGAGGCCAGTATTGTAAAAACTCTGGTAAAGAAACATTTTCCTTTAAAAAAGTCGCTGTTGGCATACCTTTTTGTGCCGCCATGCCCACCTCAAAAGGAACCCACTGTGAAAATCTTGTCATATTTGACATAACAACGATTATATCTGTACAACTATTTAAATTTGCACGGATGTGATCAGTTAACGCTTTACCATTTTCTGTTATAGAATTATCAAGTAAATCAAGATAATATCCCACTTTAAGCTCTTTCAATTCTTGGGCTATCAAATTTGCTGAAGCTGCATCTGCTAATTTATGAGATATAAATATCTTCATTCCTTACCACCTTATCCCCAATTAATGCATGTTTCGACGAATCCATTCTTCCAATGAATCCCTTCGTTTAGCAATCACTGGAATATTTAAACTTGTGATATTTGAACTTGTGCTTTCTGTAATCTTAATCGCAACAACCGGTTTCCCTATAGAAATAGCAAAGCGTATCTCATCCATCGACATTCCATAATTATTAGCCGGACGATTAGAACATACTACTACGCTTGCATACTTTATTTGTTTCTGAATTTGTGGATCAACATTATATCTTCTATCAATGTTATCAAAAGGTGAACTACTCGGAACAGAGTAATCCCTCACATTAAACTTCGTCCTATCCAGTAAAGCACTTATTTCTGAATAATCATCGTTATTCCAACGATGTGGTATAAATACATTAATCATTTTAATTCCCTCCCTACAATTTCGCTAGTGTCACAATCTAAAACCGCCTATCTTTTGACAGTTTCCAATAATGTAATCCTAATGCTGTTAGCTTGCAAGCCTTATTTTCCATTGCTGCAAAATACATATGTTCTGTCCCAATAGGTTCAATAAGACCAACGCTTTCAAACAATTGCAGTTCTTTAAACACTCTAACATGTTCCGCATCAGCATAAGGTTCTATGACCTGATGTTCGACCTCTGGAGCATTTGTATATTCATATGATGGGTCTAGCTTAAACTCATCTGTCGGATTTTTAAAATATGTACTCAATTTTCTAAGTATTCTCTTAGGAACCTTTGCCTGTATAGTTCTCAATGGCAAAAGCTGAGATATATTTGTCTTAAAAACCGGACGTTGCTGCCATGCACCTAATGACTGGTCTACAAACGAATATAAACTTGCAGGTGTAATATTACCACTAATATCTGCAGCACTTCCTTTTAATCCTTGCATAAGTAATTCAGTAAATACACCATGTTGTATTGCACCATTTTCCGCAGAAGTTTGCCACGACTGACTTGCTGCCATTATTGTTACTCCTTCTCCAAGTACTGAATTATTATTAAGTAATATAGATTCTCCCATCTTGGCTGCAAAACAACAGTCTAAAATAATGACCTTATTCCTACAGCGGGATTTATTAGCCATTTCTAATACATCTGACATTCTAACACCATAATCACTTCCCGAAAAATCCGTAGTACAAAGATATCCGCCATCTATATTTGCACCATGTCCCGAAAAATATAAAAGTGCTATATCTACATCATCAGAAAATAATCTCTCAATAGCCGCTTTCAATTTATCCTTTGTGCAACAATCAATAATTGAAACCACATCAAAGTTAGGAGAACCATCTCCATTAGATTCTATCAGTTCCTTAATTGCAATTGCATCATTATCACACCACTCCAATTTACAGTCCGGATAATTATTTAAGCCTACTATTAACGCTTTCTTCACTGTCTTTTTCCTCTTTGCACAATTAGGTGTATCCTTTGTTGTTCTTAACTATATTTGTATAATTTATATGCAAATATATTCTACTTTTTACTTTAATTACATCATTTATTATGGCTTACTGATTATCTGTTTCTATATACATTATACGATTCCTTCCTGGAAAAATCAAACACAAAATAAGTTATATTTGGACTGCAATAATCTTAATATCCTCAAATAAATATTCTAGAAATTCATCGTCTCCTGCGCATTTTTTTGAACAAATGATTCAATAATTTTTCCCAACTCTCTTTTTTCTCATTAACAGCAGATTCCATCAGTGCAGCTTATATCTATATGTGTTCCTCCTTTTCCCAATCAGATTCAGTTAAAGATTTTTTCAGTAAAATATGTCTAATAACGTCAAGCAAAACAAACTCACATAGATTGTCTATGTCATCTCTATACTTTGATAATACATCAATTATATATTCCATCGGGAAAATGCCAAGAAATTTCTGTTCCTAATAAATACACCGTATTTATTCAAATATTTTGTCAATCCCGGTATGTTTGAAAATATCCTTTAACACAGGATAATCCAAAATCAGAATTGTATTTTGAGGTTCAAATCTGGAATCATAACTCTAAAAAAGGAGGTAATTCCAAAACAAAAGTACGATATAAATACTTATTCTCATAATGTCTAAAATTTGCCATGATTGAATTATATATATCTAGTGTTTTTTACCTTATTCTCAATACACACAATAATCCCGTTTCGTATGCCTACTGTGCGGATATTCTATCTGTCGAAATTGCAAAATTATCTCCGTCTTGCTCTAATTCACGAATACAGTGATTATTCCGGGGCTCTGGCCCACCCCGGTCGCAGTTCAGCGCACCATGACCGCAGTTCAGATCATTTAGCACGATTCGCACTTCAGTCCATTTCGGCCGCTGATCAGCACACCCGTTAACCCTCGTTCTTTTGATCTTTTTTCGCTAGAATTA
>CANRQG010000085.1 GCA_947632735.1 uncultured Bacilli bacterium
ATTCATAAGGCACATAATGTGTCAGTATTATTATACCACTATGTATGTCCTACAAAATATAGAAGAGTAGTTTTCGATGTACAAAAGGTAAAAGAAGTGTTATTGGAAGTATGCAAAGAAATAAGCGTTCAATATCCAATAAATTTTATAGAAGTTGGAGAAGATCAAGATCACGTGCATTTCCTAATACAATCAATACCAAAAATGCCTCCGTCGCAAATAGCAAATATAGTAAAGAGCGTGACGGTAAGAGCAATATTCAAAAGATGTCCAGAAGTGAAGAAAAAGTTATGGGGAGGCAATTTTTGGAGTGGACGGTTATTTCGTTGGTACAGTTGGAAGAAATGGAAATGAAAAACAGATAGAAAACTACGTAAAAAATCAAGGAAATAGTTATAATAAAATGTATAGAGGGCAAATAGACTTATTTGAGTAGGACATACAGGTTAATACCCCGTTGCTTGCGGCGGGGTAGTTTATTAGGAGTAATTTCCTTACCATGAGTATCAATAAATCCCCATTTGTAATTAATGCATACTCCAGCGAATCCATTTTTAAAATCGCAAACATAATCATATTTAATAGGAGTAATTTCATTACCGTTTTCATCAATAAATCCCCATTTGTCATTAAGCATCACAGCAGCAAAATGGTTTTCAAATTCATAGACGCAATCATATATAAGTTCAGTAATTTCTTTACCGCAAGTATCAATAAACCCATACTTGCCATTACGTTCTACTCTAGCAAAGCCATTTACAAAACCGTAAGTATTATCATATTTTCTTTCACACATACTTTTTATATCTTCTTTTATAAAGCCTTTTCTAGTCATGTTAGTTTTCCTCCTTTAAAATTATTTAATGGTTATAAAATTTAATTTACCAGAATTATATCATGCGAATTTTTGCAAGTCAATAGCTATAGCAAGAATTATGTTTACGTAATAAAAATTCTGCAAACAAGAAAAGGATAATAGATAAGTACACCTACTATCCTTTCTTAATAGAAGAAATTTTATTTAAGATTTATTAACTGAAGTATTAAGAGGCGTGAAATTTCCTTTAATATCGATTGTTCCTTGATATGTTACTTTAGCAATTCCATTTTCAAAATTTCCTGCACTATCAAATATGGTTGGAATAATTTCGTTGCCACATTCATCAATAAAGCCCCATTTGCCAGCAATACATACTCTAGCAAACCCATTTTCAAAATCATAAACCTCGTCATATTTAAAGCCAGTAAGTTCCTTACCACTAGAATTAATAAAATCTGATTTACATCCAATATTAACTATAGCAAACCCATTTACAAAATCATAAACAAAGTCATATTTTATTGGGGTTATTTCTTTGCCATTAGTATCAATAAAGCCCCATTTTTTGTTAAGCTTTACCGCAGCAAACCCATTTACAAAATCATTAAAAGAATTATATTTAATATCGGTTATTTCATTACCACTCTCATCAATGAAACCCCATTTGCCATTAAGCTTTACCCCAGCAAACCCATTTACAAAATCTTCAATATCATCATATTTAATATCAGTTATTTCCTTACCACTTTCATCAATGAATCCAAATTTGTCATTAAGTTTGACCTGAGCAAATCCGTTTACAAAATAGTAAACAGCGTCATATTTTATGGGAGTTATTTCTTTGCCATTAGTATTGATAAATCCATACTTGCCATCAATACATACCTCGGCAAATCCATCTATAAAATTAAAAATATTATCATATTTGATTGTAATAACTTCATTGCCACTAGTATCAATAAGACCACATTTGTTATTAAGTTCGACTTTAGCAAATCCATTTGAAAAATCATAAACGATATCATATTTAATGTCAGTTATTTCCTTACCACTTTCATCAATGAATCCCCATTTATCATTAATACATACTCCAGCAAACCCATTATAAAAATCATCAGCGTTACTATATTTAATATCAGTTATTTCTTTACCACTCTCATTAATGCATCCTAATTTGCCATTAATAATTACGTTAGCAAATCCATTTACAAAATCATAAACAGCGTCATATTTTATGGGAGTTATTTCTTTGCCATTAGTATCAATAAAGCCCCATTTTTTGTTAAGCTGTACCCCTGCAAATCCATTTGCAAAGTCATAAACGTCATCATATTTAATATCAGTTATTTCATTACCACTTTCATTAATAAAGCCACATTTGCCATTAAGTATTACCCCAGCAAAGCCATTTTCAAAATCATAAATAACATCATATTTTTTTTCGCACATTCTTTGTACATCTTCATTTACAAAGCCTTTTTCAGTCATCAGTTAGTCCTCCTTTAAAATTATTTAATGGTTATAAAATTAATTTGCTAGAATTATATCATGCGAATTTTTACAAGTCAATAGTTATAACGATTTAAGTTTCGGGATTTAAAAAAAATAGATAATAAAAAGGGGTAAAATTAAATTAATATGTAAAAATTATCTTAATTTATTGATTTTAACCCTTTTTTGACATGGCAAAAGAACCTATTAAAAATAGGCTTAAAAAATTATTTATATTTTACTAAAATTAAAGAAAAGACAACTGATAATCATATGTTTTTGATTTCTTTATATGTTGCCACTTTTTTATTCCGCATCTTACCATAGAAAGAATATTATATATACCTCTTGCTATTTGATAAAACCATAAGTATACATCATTTTTTAGCGATTTTGATTCATTTATTATTGTATGTACAAATTTTTTTATTCTTATTTTTTCACTTAGTAAAGCTACTAATCCTATTGTATATGTTAACATCTTATTTAAATTATTTATTGCTTTTAAACTTCTTACTCTAAAATTTTCAAAATTATATTCTTGCTTTTTAAATTTAAAGTATTCTTCTATTTTCCATCTATCTAAATAATGTCTTGTTATTTTTATTACATCTTCTTTACTTTTTATTGGTATATTACTAGCTAATATCATTGGAGTTTCTCCTAAACCATATACTAATATCAAGTTCATCCACTCTTTTTTTGCTGTTATTTGAACTTTTAATGTACTAACATAACACTCTTTTTCTTCTCCTTGAAATAATACTCTCATTTTTATTTTGCCTTTTCTAGAATCCCTTATTGTCGTTACTTTATACCATTTATGATTTAAGTATACTTTTCTATTTTCTTTTAATCTTATTACAAAATATTGCTTTTTATCAAAATAATGATTAAAAATTAAATTGTTATCATAACCTCTATCATTAACAAATATTCCTTTTTTATTATTTTTATTAAGTAATTCTACTACTTTATCAATTCCTTCAAAAGTAACATTATTGGCTGATATATACTCCTTTTCAGATGAAGAATGTATTTTAGAAAATATACTAATAGGTTGTTTCATATTTTTAGTTAAAGCAACGATTTCTGTATGATGGTAACCTTTTTCAATAGACTTAGCTTTACTAGAGCCATCCCTTACTAAACCTAAATCTTCAAATTTTTCTCCTAAAGGTTTAATTATATCGCTATCATCAACTAAAAATACAGGATTGTCACCTAATGAATTAAATACTAAATTAGAATAATTTAAATCAATTGATGAAGAAATATCTTTATTTAAATTCTCACTTAATCTATCAATAGTATATATCTTTTTAATACTCTCATCTAATGTATCAGCAATGCTAGATAGTAGAATATCTTTAGATTTAGATATACCATAAATCATATCCAAAACAAATTTTGATTCTGGTTTAGAAGCACCAAGAGAAATTTTTTTTTGAAAAATTTACAATTTCTCTTTTCATTTCATAGTTATTTGTGGTAAAATTATTCATAGAAAAAACCTCCATTTTTTTGTTTAGTATAATTTTTTAATGTCAATTAAATTATATCAAAAAAATGTAGTTTTTTTCCATATTTTTATTCAATTTAACACAATTGTAATATTTTTGTGGATAACTTTATTAAAAAATCCCGAAACTTAAATTATAACGATAGTTAATGTTTGAGTATGTAATAAATGCTTAGTAAATAAAAAAGGATAATAGGTAAGTAACGAGACTACTGAAAAGTAAAGAAATGTTTTTATATTATTTTTTTTAATTCATATTTAGATTTTAAAATATTTTCTTTGCATTAATAATGATTTTAGAGGTTAGAAAAGTGGAGATTTTTTAAGATCTCCACTTTTTTAGTAGCCTATTATAACGCCTACTATTTTTTCACTATATGCGATATTATTTTTTAATTATCAAAGAAATATCTAATTTGTTTTTAGTCAACTTCTTTACCGTTAGTATTAATGTAAAAAGATTTGTCATTAAGTACTACTTCTGCCAAACCATTTCTAAAATTTCAAACTTCATCATACTTAATCTCAGTTATTTCTTTCCCGGTGGTATCGATAAAGCCCCATTTGTCATCAATACATACTCTGGCAAATCCATTTTCAAAATCTTCAATATCATCATATTTAATTTCAGTAATTTCGTTACCACTTTCATCAATAAAGCCCCATTTACCATTTAGTTCGACTTGAGCAAAGCCATTTACAAAATAGTAAACATCATCATATTTAAAGCCAGTAAGTTCTTTACCATTAGAATTAATAAAATCTGATTTACAGCCAATTTCAACTATAGCAAACCCATTTGCATTAAAATTATAAATAGCATCATATTTTATTGGGGTTATTTCATTACCATTCTCATCAATGAAACCATATTTATCATTAAGTACAACTCGAGCAAATCCATTTGCAAAATGATAAGCATAATCATATTTAATATCAGTTATTTCATTACCACGTTCATCAATAATGCCCCATTTATCGTTAATACATACCCAAGCAAGTCTATTTTCAAAATCACAAACGTAATCATATTTAATATCGATTATTTCCTTACCACTTTCATTAATAAAGCCAATTTTGTCGTTAATATATACCCTAGCAAGTCCATTTTCAAAATCGCAAACGTAATCATATTTAATATCGGTTATTTCATTACCACTTTCATCAATGAAACCATATTTATCATTAAGTACAACTCGAGCAAAGCCATTTTCAAAATAGAAAGCGTAATCATATTTAATATCGATTATTTCATTACCACTTTTATCAATGAAACCATATTTGCCATTAAGCTCGACCACAGCAAACCCATTTTTAAAAGCATAAATAACATCATATATGATAGGAGTAATTTCTTCGCCAAAAGTATCAATAAGTCCCCATTTGTCATTAAGTTTGACCTGAGCAAATCCGTTTACAAAATAGTAAACATCATCATACTTTTTTTCGCACATTCTTTGTACATCTTCGTTTACAAAGCCTTTTTCATTCATAAGTTAGTCCTCCTTTAAAATTATTTAATGGTTATAAAATTAATTTACAAGATTATATCATAAAAATTTTTGAAAATCAACATTATTGCAAAATTATGTTTACGTAATAAATACTTTGCAAATAAAAAGGGAAAGAAGACAAATGCATATATAAATGGAAGTTTAAATATATTAAGAAAATATATAAAAATTATATTCTAAACCCAAAAATTGCGATGGATAAAGATTGAAAAAGAGGCCAATAAAGAAAAGAGTAGACTAAAGGCTTTAACCAAAAAGGCTATATACTCTTTATAAAGAACACTATAGCAAAAGCTGTAGTGGAGAGGATCTAAGATTCACCTTTGTTCTGTTAGTTTTAGTGGTATGTTTGGGACGTTTCACATAATTGGCATTAATACGGTTTAAAAAAATATGTAGGGCGACCGCATAAAAAATATAATATTTAGTTACTTTATATTTTTTAATTTTTTAAATTTGGTTAGTATTTGG
>CANRQG010000086.1 GCA_947632735.1 uncultured Bacilli bacterium
ATTTTTCATTGTTTTTCACCAACTTTTTCTTGCACAATTCTTATTTTCTTTCTAATAAAATAATACCCCCCCCCCAGGGTGGTATTGTCAAGAAAAAGTTTTAAACAAAACTGAAAAAAGCATATATTATTTTATGCTGTTCTTCGCCACATATAAACTGTAATATATGGGTCTTCTACACTTATTGCCGTTGGAGAAGTTGAACCTGATGAACCTGTGTTTGTTGAAGTGGTTGAAATAGGATGTGTATGACCTCCGCCTCCACCAGCTGAGGTAATACTAGCACGACTAAAATAACTAAAATTATTTCCTACATCTACACCTATTAATTCATAAGGACTAGCATTCATAGCCATTACTTGAGTTCCATTAGTTAAGCCGTGTGAATGATTTGGCATCTCAGCAATAGTCAAAGTATGTGAACCAGTATTAGCATTCACCTTATCATAAGTATGAGTATGCTCTGGTATGTTAGACATAGTTAAAGTTGTAGTACTAGAACCTCCTGTTTTACCTGCTTCCCCACTACTTATCCCTTTTAGTACTCTTCCATCTCCGTAAACTACTCATTCTCCTCCGAAAAAACTTGCTGGATTTGTACTACCGTAACTTATATAAATACTACCTACAGGATAAACTTTATCTAAAAAGGTATCAACTTTTTCTTCAAATCTCTTACACGTACCATCTATCGCATCCTGCACATTATTTACAGCTAAACCCGAATTATCTTTATAATAAACATCTTTACTATCTATTATAGTCTCAGCTAATACATATGATGTTATTACAGAAATAACTATACCTAAAATAAAAGCTGATAATATTTTTATATTCATAATTTTATTTATATTTTTCTTAGTCCCTTTCATCTCTTAGTCCTCCATTTAAAATCATTCTTAGACCAAACAAGTCTATCTAAAAATATTATAGACTAGTTAAGTCTAAAAATCAATAGACTAATTAAGACTATATTAAAATACTCTTGAGGTGAAAATATGAATAGATTAAAAGATCTTAGACAAGATAAAAACTTATTACAAAAAGATTTATATAAGAAAACAGGCATATCTCAAAAAGCTATTTCTAATTATGAAACAGAAAAAACCGATATACCTACTCAAGCCCTTAAAAACTTAGCTATATTCTATAAAACTAGTACTGATTATATATTAGGCCTTACTGATGTTAAAGAACCATATCCAAAGAAAAAATAATATGGTCTTTTTTTCACATAAACTACACATTCATTGTATAATATAACTACGAGGTGAAGTCTATGAAAATACTTATCGTTGATGATGAAGAAAAAATTCGCTCTGTTATCAAAGAATATTGTCTTAATGAAGGTTATACCGTCTATGAAGCTGATAGTGGTAAAAAAGCTTTACAATTACTAATTGATAATACTTATGACTTATTAATATTAGACATAATGATGCCTATTATGGATGGCTTTTCTATGCTAAAAGAATTACCAAAAGAAAGACAAATACCAACGATAATTTTATCAGCTAGAGATCAAGAATATGATAAATTACTTGGCTTTGAACTAGGAATAGATGATTACTTAACTAAGCCTTTTTCCCCTAAAGAATTAATTGCTAGAATAAAAGCAATTAGTAAAAGATTAACTAAAGAAATTAAAATATATAAATATAAAAATCTAGAAATAAATTACTCAGCTCATACTCTAAAAATTAATAATAATTTAATTAATGTCACCCCAAAAGAGTTTGAAATACTTACTTATCTAATTAAAAATAAAAATATAGCTATATCAAGAGAACAGCTTCTATCTAAAATATGGGGTTATGATTATTTTGGAGATGATAGAACAGTTGACACTCATATAAAAATGCTTAGAAATAATTTAAAAGAATATCGTGATAATATAATTACAGTTAGAGGAATAGGTTATAAATATGTTGAAGGTCAAGAATAGCATAAACTATGAAATATGGAAATACTTTTTACTCTTTTCTGTTTTAATATTAAGTTTTTTATGGCTCTTTCAAGTACTTTTTCTAGGAAATTACTATAAATCAGTAAAAACTAACGATATTAAAACTGTCGCTAACAAAGTAAAAAGAAACTATAATAAGATAAATTTTGAAGAAAATATAAATAATTTAGCTCTTGATAAAGAAGTATGTATTGAAATAATAGATAAAAACTTATTTTCCCTTTATACATCTAGTTTTTTTGGAAAAGGCTGTTTAAATAATTCTAATCAAACTGGTAACTATAAACAAGATTTTATTAATGATAATGTTTCTGAAAAAACTTATAATTTAATAAATAATAGATTTAATAATGAAATACTTATCTATGCTGTTAAACTAAATAATAACGAATATGCTTTTATAAATACCTCTCTTACCCCTATTGACCAAACAACTAAAATAATAAGAAAACAACTTATACTAGTTACTTTTGTTGTTTTAGTTCTTTCCTTTATCTTAGCCTATTTTATCTCTAAGCATATATCTAAACCTATTATTAAAATGAATAAAACAGCTAAGTCTCTAGCTAAAAAAGATTTTACTGTTAGTTTTGATAACGGTAAAATAAAAGAATTAAATGAACTTTCATCTACCCTTAATTATGCCAAAGACGAACTTAGTAAAACAGATGAGTTAAGACGTGATTTAATGGCCAATGTTTCTCACGATTTAAAAACACCCCTTACTATGATTAAAGCCTATGCTGAAATGAGTATTGATTTACATAAAGGAAAAATAAAAAAACAAAAAGAAGATATGAATACCATAATAGCTGAAGTTGATAGATTAACAGTTTTAGTAAATGATATTTTAGTCTTATCAAGTATGCAATCAAACATTGAAGAACTTACCTTAGAAGAATTTGATTTAGTAAGTTTAATAAAAGAAGTTTTAAAAAAATATAAAGTTTTTCAAGAATTAGAAAATTATAAATTTAACTTTTTATATAATGAAGATAAAATGCTTATAAATGCTGATAAAAGAAAACTAGAACAAGTAATTTATAATTTAATAAATAACGCAATTAACTATACTGGAGAAGATTTAACAGTTACAATAAAAGCAACTAAAGATAAAGAATCTATTTTAGTAGAGATTATTGATACTGGTCAAGGTATTAAAGAAGAAGATATTCCATATATTTGGGATAAGTACTATAAAAAAGAAAAGAAACATAAAAGAAATATCTATGGAACAGGACTTGGTTTATCAATAGTTAAAAGCGTTCTAGAACTACATAAATATGAATATGGAGTAAAATCAGAAGAAAATAAAGGAAGTAATTTTTACTTTAAGATAAAATAAAAGATGCGCTAGTTTGCATCTTTTTTAAATATCTTTTACAATGTTATATATTTCTTCATTAATATCTTCAATAGAACGAAGCTCCCCATCCTTTACACATTCAACCTTATCCCAATTATAAAGTTCAGCTAATTCAATATAAGCTTTTTCAGCATTTTTTAAATGATCTTCATTTTTTTCCGCCTCATCTAAATTATCTCTTTTATGAGTTAAAATAACATTATATTCAAAAGGTACGTGCAAAAAAATTGTTTTATCAGGCTTAGGTAATTTTAAAAGCCAATATTCTAACTTATCTATCCATTGATACATATTAAATCTTTCATCCTTATCAAGTATTTTACTTCCCTGATGGGCTAAAGAAGATGTTGTATAACGGTCTAATATTACATAATAATCTTCATCTAAGTACTTTCTTATTTTATCCATATTATACTTACGATCAGCGGCATAATATAAGCTAGCAACATAAGAATCAACATTTACAGGTCCTTCTTCAAAATAACTTTTACCTAATTCCGGTTTTCCTAAATAAGCACCACCTACTATTCTACCGGTTGGAGTATCATACATTGGAAAACTAAATTTAATACATTTTTTACCGTTAGCGAGAAACTTTTTTTCTAAAAGATTACTTTGTGTTTCCTTACCCGAACAGTCAGTTCCTTCAATAACAATTATTTTACCCATAAAATCCCCTCTTTCTTAGCCAACTATTTCATTATTTTCATCAAATTCAAAGAAAAGACATTTACGTGATACAATATAATCACACATATGAACAAAATTTTGATACTTTGTAGTTGGCTTTTCTAAGACTTCAACCCCTTTATAATCAACTGTCCAAATACCCATATGAGTTTTAATAACGTCACACAAAAACTCTATTTCTTCAACTTCTAAACCTAATTTTTCCTCATTATCCATAATATAATCAACTATTAGTAATGGATGGTCAAAACGAACATACTTTTCTTTAACAAGACCTTCTTTTAGACCATCGTGTAGTATTAACCCCATAATCATTAAATCTTGTTCATCACTTTTATACTTATTACCAATTAAAGGATCAGATAAAAGCTCAATAGCTAGTCTAACCGCCGCCTTAGTATGTCTTAAAAGGCCACCCTCACCTAAAGCATATTTAGGATGATACTTACCCGTTGAAGCCGCTGGAATTGAGAAAAAATAATCAGGTAATAAACTAACCATTTCTTCACAAGCTTTTCTTATTCTTTCTGATTTTATATAATTAATTTCTCTTTGTAGTAAAGCTACTTTATTTATTTCTGTTACAGTATTAGTCATTCTCTTCTTCCTTCCAAAAATCTTCTTATTATTTCATTACTAATATACCATTTTTCTTCAGAAATGAAAAGATTATCTTTTTCAAGTAACAATAGTTTATCAGTAATTAAAGGCTCATAATTATATAAATTACTTAATTCAATTTTATATTTATCATAAAACCCTTTTAAAGAAATACCCCTCTTTAGACGTAAATTTAATATTATCTCATACTCTATTTTATCATTAATTGTAAGTAACTCTTCATAAGATAAATAATCTTTCTTAAAATACTTAGTATAACTTCTCGTATTAGTAAATCTTTTATTTCCAATATAACTACTAGCTCCTAACCCAAATCCATAGTATTCTTCATTCTTCCAGTAGCACAAATTATGAATTGATTCAAAGCCTTTTTTACAAAAATTACTTATCTCATAATGAAGATAATTATTATCTTTCATTCTTTTACAGATATTTTGATACATTAAAAAATCTATATCTTCAGAAATATTTTTAACATTTCTTATCTTTAATTTAGTATTATCTTCAATAATAAGAGAATAAGTTGAAATATGATTAACATCAAGAGAAAAGAAAAAATCTAAGTCCTTATTTAAAATAGCCATATCCTCCGTTGGTAAAGCATACATTAAGTCAACATTAATATCAAAAGAAAAGTCTTTGGCTTCTTGAATAACTTCTTTAATTCTTGTTAAATCACTAGTTCTTTCTAAAAAAGAAAGATTTTTCTTATCAACACTTTCAATACCAAAACTTAATCTAGTAACGCCTTCTTTTTTATATAAAGCAAGTTTTTCCTTAGTTGTACTCTCAATATTACCTTCAATTGTAATGGTTAAATCACTTGTCGTTTTAAATAACTTTATAATTTTAAATAACTTTTCTAACTGTCTTAAATTTAAAGAGCTAGGTGTCCCTCCTCCTATATAAATAGACTTTATTGCCTCATTATTATACCTAGCTTTTATCTCATCCTCTAGAGCTTCAAGATATCTATCCGTTAATTTTTCATTATAAAGAACTTTACAAAAATCACAGTAAGAACATATTGAATTACAAAAAGGTATATGAATATAAACATAATTAGCCATATTTCTCAACATTCCTTTCCGCTTCACTACGTTTTGCTTAAGCCACAAACCGCAATGAAAATAATTATCTAATT
>CANRQG010000087.1 GCA_947632735.1 uncultured Bacilli bacterium
CGAACGGTACGTACGGTGGTGTGAGAGGGTATCATATCAATAAATAAAGTTATTGAAAATTTACTCTACTCGATTAAACTTTTATTTCATTTTCTTTTCTTTTAGGTACTTCAACTTTCTTATTGGTATATCCCCAATTAATTTTATAATCAGGAAGTAATTTTGTTCTAAATGGCATTCTTCGTGGCATTAGAATAATTGCTTCAAATGGTTCTAGTAATTTTAATTCTTCAACAGTAATTAGTGGCTTATTATTTAAAGTATTACCACAATAATCAGAAATCTCTTCTAAAGTTGATATATCGTTAGATAGTAAATAGATAATATTACCAAAACATAATTTTAATAAATTACTTTCTTCTTTTGAATACATATTATTTAAGTGCTGATAACTTCTTATTGCTACCGTGAATTTAATTTTTATTGACCTGCAAAACTCTATCATTTTATTAAAATTATATATAGGAATTAGTGTATCAAAATTGTCTGAAATAATGTGACAAGTCTTTTCTTTTTTACCATAGATATCAACGCAATTTACTATTTGATTAATAAATAAAGAAATTAAATTTTCACCATAATTATTTTGCCCACTAATTAAGAATACAGCGGTTTTTTCATTACCTATATTTTTTATATCAAAATCAGATGATGAAAGCATATTTTTTAGAATATCTCTAGATATGTATTTTTTTATTCTTTGTGAAAAAACAGAAATAATACTACCTCTAGTCTCAAAAGGAGCTTTTAATGTTGTTATTAGGTTGGAATAAATGCTAGAATTTGTATTTAATTTTTCTAAGAATTTTTTACTTGTATCATTTTCGTTTAAGTAATTACTTAGTTCATAAACACTAAGTAGATTTATTTCTTCTTCTTTGGCATTTTCAAACAAGTAAAGAACAAGTCCTGTAAAATAGTCTTTAGTTGAATTAAACCAAAATGGGTCTATTGTTTTATCTTCTTTTTCAAAAAATAAGTAGTATCCTAAGTTTTCTATTAATTCATATGCTTTATCTACTTCTTTATTTTTATACAATTGATAGGCTAAGTCTAATGGATTCCAGCTGTTTCCCATTTTAGCATCAGCAAAATCTAAAACTATTACATTGTAGTTTTCTTCTTTTAGCGAAAAGGCAGTATTTTGGTAAAGTTCTCCGTTAACGTCTGTTACTACAAAAGATTCAGAAGCTTTCATAGCTAGATGTATGGTTGGTAAAGTACTTACTTGTGTTTTTCCTGAACCAGTTCCTGCGATTAGTAGGGTATGATTTTCTTTATTATCAATATATAAAGTATCATTTTTAAATATAAGCGGTATTCCTGAATGTTCAATTTTTTCTTTAATTTTGATGGGGGTTAATTCTTTTATTAAATTTTTTTCTGTTAACCAATATGAATTATTCATAGATAACATCTCCTTTCATTTCTAATTAAAACATAAAAGTGTTACTATTTTTTAAACAATAACGACTTTTTATAGTATAATAAAATTAATTTGAGGTGTTTTTATGTATTCTAATGAGATAGTTACTGAAATATTAGATTATATAGATGCTAATATAAATAAAAAAATTACTGTTTTGCAAATCGCTCAAGCTTTGTCTTTTAATAAGGACTATATTATGCGTATATTTAAAAGGGAAATTCATAAGACAATAGTTGACTATATAAATCGAAAGAGAGTTTATGCTTCTTTGAGAGAATTAGAAAAGACCGATGATTCAATATTAAAGGTTGCTATTAATAATGGCTTTTATTCACAAGAGTATTTTTCGGAAGTGTTTTTTAAAGTATTACAAGTAACACCTACTACATATAGAAAATTTACTAGGATTAATTCTAATATTAGTGAAGAACAGTTAAAAACAATTAGAAAAACATTAGCTATTTTATTTGAAGATATGAAAATGGTTGAAGAGTATAAAAGAAATAGGAAGCATAATGATAGAAAAGTTTTATCTTTGTTTTCTAAGAAAACTATTATATAATTAATTTGACTTAATTTTAAGAAAATATTTTACTTTAGGAGGCTTTTATGGAGTTAGTTAAAGTTGGTGCTAAAACATATTATTTAAAAAACGCAACTAATATAGGAATTTATAAGATTAATGATAATGATGTTTATATTATAGATTCTGGAAATGATAAGGATGCAGGAAAGAAGATACTAAAAATTATTAGTGAAGAGGGTCTTCAGATTAAAGGAATTATAAATACACATTCTAATGCTGACCATATTGGTGGAAATAAGGTGATACAAGATAGAACTAATTGTACTATTCTTGCTAAAGGAATTGAGAAAGTTATTGGCGAGTTTCCAATATTAGAACCATCTTTTCTTTATGGCGGATATCCTTTTAAAGACTTAAGAAATAAATTTTTAATGGCTAAAGAAAGCACTATTTTAAATATTGAAGAAAATTTGCCTGAAGGATTAGAGTATTTTCCTTTAAAGGGTCATTTTTTTGATATGATAGGAATTAAAACAAGTGATGATGTTTATTTTTTGGCTGATTCTTTATTTAGCAAAGAAACAATTACTAAGTATCATCTGTTTTTTATATATGATGTTAGGGAATATCTTAACACTTTAGATTTTTTATCTACTTTAAAGGGAAAATTTTATATACCATCACATATGGAAGCTACTAATGATATTTCTGAAGTAATAGAACTTAATAGAAATAAGATATATGAAATAGCAAATGAAATATACAAAGCTTGTGCTTTGGAGAAGACTTTTGAGGAAATATTAAAGTATATTTTTGATAAATATAATTTAGTTATGAATGCTAATCAATATGTATTAGTGGGTAGTACAGTAAAGTCATATTTATCATATTTAAATGAAGAAAATAAATTGACTTATGAATTTAAAGATAACAAGATGGTATGGAAACAATGTTAATGGTAAATTTTACGAGAGGAATATTTTATGACTATTGAAGAGGAGATTTTTAAAAGAACTAAGGTGGACTTTGACAAGCTATTAAGATATGGTTTCAAAATGGATAAATCTTTATATAAGTATTCAAAAAATATTATTGATAATTCTTTTAGAATAGATGTTGAAATAGATAAAAATGGAATAGTTAGTGGCAAAGTTTATGATTTGGCTTTTGGCGATGAGTATAATAATTTTCGTATTGAAAATTCTGGCATTTTCGCTTATAAAATTGAAAGTCATTTTAGAAAACTTTTAGAAGATATTAAAAGTAATTGCTTTGTTGAGGAAGCATTTATTTCAAAGCAGGCGAATAGAATAGCAAAGCTAATAAAAGAAAAATATGGTGATAGCCCTAATTTTGAATGGGAAAAGTTTCCTGGTTATGCAACTTTTAGGAATGCTGAAAGTAAGAAATGGTATGGCATAATAATGAATATTGATAAGAGTAAGTTGGGTGATGATTTTTCTTTAGAAGTTGAGATAATAGATATAAAGTTGGAACCAGAAGAGATTAGTGATTTATTAAAAAAAGAGGGCTTTTATCCTGCTTATCATATGAATAAAAAGAGTTGGATTACAATTATATTGGACGATACGGTTGATGACCAAGATATAATTAATTTAATTGATAAGAGTTACTCGTATACTGCTTTAGGTAGAAATAATTCTACTAGGGAATGGATAGTACCTGCAAATCCAAAGTATTTTGATATTGAGAAGGCTTTGAAAGAGAGTAATGTAATTACTTGGAAACAAAGTACTGATATTAAAGTAGGCGATATTGTATATTTATATGTTGCTCAACCTTATTCATCAATTATGTATAAGTTTAAAGTACTAGAAGTTAATATACCTTATGATTATAAGGATAAAAATATTAAAATTAGTAGAATAATGAAAATAGATTTAGTAACTAGGTATGAAAAAGGGAAAATATCATTTACGAAGTTGAAGTCTTTTGGTATAAATGCCATTAGAGGACCAAGATATATGCCATTAGCTTTAAGTAAGTATATAAGTGAATATATGAGTGAATAGTTTTTAGGTAAGTGATTTTGGGGAAATGAGTTTTAAGGAAACTATTTTTAAGGAAAGGTTTGTGACTACTTCTTATTTACTAGAAATTTGTTTTTTAAAAGGTTAGGTAGCCAATTTAGTTAGCTTATTAAACCGCAGGTATGTGTACTTTAATGACAATAGGTGATAAATTACTAGTGAAAAGAGGGATAATTATGAATCAAGAAAAAATTGGTAAATTTATTGCTGCAACCAGAAAAAAGAAAAGTTTAACTCAGGAGCAAGTAGCTTGGCAACTAGGTGTCAGTATAAATGCTGTCAGTAAGTGGGAAAGAGGGCTATGTCTAATGGATATGTCTTTATTAAAACCACTTAGTGAAATATTAGGTGTAAGTATAAATGAGATACTTGCTGGTGAACGAATAGAAGAAAAAGATATAGAAAAAAAGAGTGAAGAAAATATTATTAAGTTAACGGAATTAGTAAATTTAAAATCTATGAAATATGGTATTATTGGAATGGCTTTATTTTCGATTATTTTAATAGTTGTTTCTTTTTTTAAAGATACTTCTATGTCATCTATTGTTAGCCTACTATGTGCTTATAATTGTGTTACTTTTTTAAGTCGTTATAGGATAAGAAGAGATAAAACTGATTTAATTAGTGGAGTAATGTTTTTTATAGCTGTTATTTGTAATACTATTGCTTTTATAGTATCTTAATGTTTTAAACTATAGCTTTATTAATTGAAATAGGTAAATTTTAAAATTTAATTTAAAAAAAAGGAAAAATATGTTAAAATTAATGTAATACATTTGACACACGTAGTGCTATGCACATAAATCTGATTACAGAGATGTATTTGGAATAAGGTGCTAGTTCTATGTGTGTTTTTTGTTGCAAAAAGGAGGTGAAGTTTTATGCCTAAAAGTAATAAAGAAAAAGCTCTATTTGCATTGATTACAGTAATTATTACGGTACATTGTTACGTATTTTACAGTTTATATGTTATAAATGGGACTACACTTATGAGCTTAACGGGTGCGAGTAGTGTTATAGGGGCTATTAATAAATTAGGTGGAGTTTATATGTTTGGTCGCTATTTACCTATATGGGCAGTTGTTTTAGTAGAATTTTGTTTTGCTTATTTAGCAGAGATGTTAATAGGTCAACCTTTTTCTTTTAAAATGGCTTGTAAAAATTTTGACATAAAAAAAGCAAACCCTATTCATTTTGAAACAGTCGTAATATGCGCAACTGTTGGAATAATGGTTCCTGTGATGATCTTTATAGCTGCTTGGTTATATTATCCTTATTATATGGGGTTTAACATCTTTACTTTGTTAGCTAATTGGTTAAAACTTATTTGTTTTAATTTCCCATTTGCCTATTTTTCTCAATTATTTTTTATCCAACCGTTTGTTAGGCAAACATTTAAAGTGATATTTAAAAGAAAATAATAATGCAATATGGTGTATGGTGGATTTTTAAAGATATAAGTAATTTGATATTTATATCTTTTTGTTATGTTCCGAGATAGGAACATAATAAAACCACCCGCTATGCGGGTGAGAGCTGAAGAAGCGATAGCGTTAAGAGAAAAATAAATCCTCCTTTGATATAATA
>CANRQG010000088.1 GCA_947632735.1 uncultured Bacilli bacterium
TTTTTTGAAAAATTACTTATATCACTTTCATTTTTTGCCATTTATCTTTTGGATGAAATGCAAGAAGATATTATGCATGAAAAAATCAGGCTATATAATTGCAAAACTAGTAAAATTAGAAAAAATTATAAGCAATATGAAATGTTAAATTCTAAATTTCATAAATATAGTTCTATATTTAATGGTGTTGATGTTCATGGATTTCATTATAAAGATGAATATATAATAAAAAGTTTTGAAAATATCAAAAATACCTATAATGATTATAATAGACAATTTTTAGATTTAAAAAAGGAATATGAATTTAGAATTAATATTAATAATATTAAAAGTTCTTTTTGGATTTCAATTATATCGCTTTTAATTGCCATGCTTGCTGTGGCGTTAAGTATATATTTTGAATATAGAGATAAAATAAATAATCCAACGAATCTAAAATCGAAATTAATAATGAAAATATTAATTAATACTTAATGATATATCATCAAAACATAAACTTTCCTACAATTTTATTAACATCTGTATAAAAAACAAGCAATAAAATATGCTTGCTATTTGTTATATAATTTATAAAATTCATATTTTAAATCAATAGGATTTATATTACATTTCTCATAACTTTCTTTAATATATGGGAGTAGAATATCAATATCTTCATTTTTTCTAACTTTATAAGATAAACATAATGGCTCATAGTTTTTTCTAGTAACAATATGCAATTCATTATTAGAATTACTAACATTTAATAATCTAACATAAACACCATAATTTGTTTTTGATAATAGTACAAAATTTCTTTTTCCCTTAAACATTAAGCCTTTGTTAGTTTTATGCTCACTTATAGAAATATTTAAAGTCTTAATTTTAAACTTTAATTCATTGAATAATTTATCACTTAAACTTTCTTTTGGGGCAGTAAAGAAATTATAAATATTTTCAATAGTTCTAATAGCGTAATTAAAACTATTATCATCTTCAACAATTAGTGAATAACATATACTATTATTTTCATATCCTTTACGATTTATTAATTTGTTTTCAGTGTCAAAATTTTTAGCAACTTTATGAAAAGATACTAATAAGTTATTTTGTTTAACTTGTACTTCAACAATTCTATTATTTAACTTATAAACAATATTTTTTACAAGATAATTTCTGACAATATTTTTACTGATAGCCATTATAGAAAAATCTAATTTATTTAATAAATCAATAGCAACTTGCTGTTTGTTATATATTATATTTTCATAAGTATTTGTATTAGCATTGTATAGCTTACTGTTAATTTTTTTTATGTTATCTTTTTTATTAGAAGTAATTTTTATCATTGAATTATCTATTTTAATATCTTCATTATTCGTATATGACACATTATTATAGATTAGATTAAAGGTAGAACAAACATCAATTTGGGTAAGACTATTCTTATTATTTATAAGGTTTTCCTCAAATTGATATGTGTTGCTGTATCGACACCAAGATTGCAAGAGTTCTGTAACACCTGAAGAAAAGTCTGACTTCCGTGACCTCCGGCTTTCCAACACCTTAAAACACTACCATCAACATTTACCTTACCGCTATCATAGAAATGGTCCTTTTCTAAATCAACCACACCTTCTTCTATTGCCGTTGCCATTGTCACTATCTTAAACGTACTACCAGGCTCATAGGACTTCCAAATTGGTAAATTCCTACTTAAAACTTCCTCATTATAATTCTTATAATTATTCGGGTCATAATCTGGACGTGAGGCCATTCCTAAAATCTCACCATTATTAGGATCCATCACAATAGCTAAAGCATTTTCTGCCTCAAACATATCCATTACATTAGTAAGTTCTCTTTCTAAAGACTTTTGAATATTAATATCTATCGTTAAAGTTAGATTCATCCCATTTTCTGGTTTTACATAAACATCAGCTAAATTAAGCTTATTTCCTTTAGAATCAGCGAAATATTTGATAGCGCCACTTTTACCAGTTAAATACTTATCATACTGTAATTCTAACCCTGATAAACCTTGATTATCGATCCCAACATAGCCTAAACTATGAGAAAGTAAATTACCATAAGGATAATATCTTTTAGCTTCTTTAACTAAGTAAACCCCAGCATAATTTAAAGCACTTATTTTTTCCGCTACTTCATAAGATAATCTTCTTCCTTCAGGATGAACTCTTTCGATAGATGTTTTTTTATAGACGTGTTTTTTCATCTCCTCATAACTTACATTTAAGATATTAGCTAAAGACGAAGTAACTTCTTCTTTATTTTTTATTTGATTAGGAATTAATACTAAAGACGTGGTAGTTAAATTATCAGCTAAAACAACACCATTTCTATCTAAAATTTTTCCTCTATCAGCTTCTATTGGTAAGTCTCTACTCCAAAGTTCGTTAGCGAATTTATTTAATTTTTTATAATCGAATACTTGGATATAGAAAACTTTACCAATTATGAGGCTTAAAAGTACTAGTGTAATTAGGAAAATAACTTTAATTCTTTCATCTATTTTTTTTATAAACAAAATTACCACCTCTAATAAAAACTATGTTAATCTACTAGTAATTATTAGTAAAAAGTGCTATAATAAGCAATGTTTAAGGGGGTGCCTTCGTGCAAAATAACCATATTATTGAAGAAAAAAGTATTCGACAAAGTTTTGAATCTCCTCAAGATGATTTTTCTACTATAGAAGCTAAAATATTAGAAAAGAAAGTTACTTTAAATGAAAAATTAATTTACTTATCTTCAGCCTTAGAGTTTCCTTTTAATGAAGAAAATATAAAAAGTAAAGAAACACTAACTACTTTAAAAAGAAGAATAACTTATCTTAGTATTTTAAAAAGAAGTGAAGAAAATACTCTTATTATAGAAAAAATAAACTATGCTATGAATTATTTATTAGATTTATATAATACAATTAAATATATAAACAGAGGAAATAAAGATGAATTAAAAGCTTTTATAGATATAAAAAGATTAAATATTGAAAGACTTTTAGAAGAAAGTTTTCATTTAAAAAATATTACTTATCTTAAATCCTATAAAAATTATTTTGAAGTTATAAGTAAAATCTTTAATAAAGATTTTAATACTGAAAAATTTGCTTCTCTAAGTAAAGAGATAACTGATTATGAAGAGTATAATAATTTAATAAATTCTCTTTATGATAAAAATACAATTAATTATCAAAGTCTAAATAGAATTTTAGAATTATTAAAAACTAACTTGCCTAAAAAAATCGAAAAACCTTTAAAAGAAGCTATCCAAAAAATTAACAGGTGATAATATGAATAACGCAATTGGTTCTAAAGGTGGTAAAAATGACCGTCGTAGAACTCTTTTAATTACTAAAGCCAAGAAGAAAAAACTTCGTTCTTACTATGAACAAGAAAAATTAAAAAAATTACAAAAAAAAGTCTTTTGGCTTGAGACTAGTACTTTAGTTAAAGTTTTACCTTTAGCCTTAACTGGTCAAGTTTTTAAGACAATAATTAATAATACTAAAAAAGATAAAGTAAAAAAATCTCTAGAAGAAAATATTATTATTAAAGAAATTAAAACTACTACTGTAGAAGAAAAAAAAGAAACTAAAAGTACTACAAAAAATAATGAGATTAAGCCTTTATTAGAAATAAAAAAAGAAGAAGTTAAAAGTATAGATATAAAAGAATTACCTAAAAAAGAAATAAAAGAAGAAAAAAAAGTAGAAAAAAAAGAAACAGTAGAAGAACCAAAAATATCTGCTAAAGAAGAAAAAAAACCAAAAGAAAAAGAAGATTTATATCTTGATAGTAACTCTAAAGGCTTTTTTCAAGAAGAAACAAAAAAAATAATACCTCAAGAAAATCTTTCTAATCATCGTCCTTTAAATAATGAAAATAATTACTTAACTAAAGAAGTTCTAGAAGAACCTGAAAGAAAAAAAGTATCTAGTTCTAAGGAGGATAGTGAAGAATTAGAATTACCTCCTTTAGAAGATTTAACTGCTGCTTTTTCTCCTGAAGAGCCAGAAGATTTAAATAGAAACCAAGAGCCTTTAGATATTGATTTATCTACTTTAAAAGCAAAATATTATAATTATGAAAACGTTATTAAAGATATTATTTCTTTTCAAGAAGAACAAGAACTTTTACTAAAAGAAGTAAAAGAAAAAGTAAAAAATGCTCTAACTATCCAAGAAAAAGTAAAAGTTGAAGTAGAAGCTATGGATAAGCAAAGTAAAAAACTCTTTAGATTTTTAAGTTTACAAATGTTTCTACCAGGAGCAAAATCTGCTAAAAGCCTAGCTTTATTCGCAAGTACCTATTTATATTTCGTTAATAATATTATAAAACCTAAAACAACTACCAAAAAATATCAAGTAGTAAATGTTAAAGATTATAGTGAAGAGATTAAAAAAAACTTAAATTCAGTTGATAATACTTTACTTTCTTTAACTAATACTAAAAGTCAAGTAGTAAAAACTATTAATGATATAAAAAGAGAATACGCTGATTACTTAGAATTAGAAGAGTGTTCTAGCTTAATAAAAAACTTAGAACGTTTAAAGAAAAACTTAGATAATAAAGAGTTAGAGTTATACTCATTAAGTAAAATAGAAAGAGATACTTTAGAAAAAAATAATGCTAAAGTCTTAAAATATACTAAGCACTAATGTCAACTTATGTCTAAAAAACAATATTTAAGAATATTTAAGAAGTATTTATGATATAATTTTTAAAGAAATGGAGTGGAGCATATGCTATTACTAACAAAAGCGATAGTGGCTATAATGATTGGTTTTTTATCATCTACATTATTAGGCTTATTATTAGTACCATTATTTAGAAAATTACGTATAGGTCAAAGAATAAGTATTTTTGTTGGTGAAGCTCATAGAAAAAAAGAAGGAACACCAACTATGGGTGGTTTAATCTTTATAATTCCTACTGTGCTCGCAACACTCTATTTAATACTTACTAATCGAATAACTTATACTTCAAACTTAGGAATTGTTCTTTTAGTATTTATTGGTTATGCCTGTATTGGCTTTTTAGATGACTTTTTATCTATTCGTAAAGGTAGTAATGAAGGTTTAACTACTTATCAAAAACTTTTTATGCAAGTTTTAATTGCGATAGGTTTTTTCTATATTTATATGCGTAGTGGTGGTCAAACAGCTTGGGTAGTTGGAACTTTAGGTATTGATTTAGAATTAGGCTGGCTCTATGGTCTTTGTATTTTATTTGTTCTAGTAGGAGCAAGTAACGCAGTTAACTTAACTGATGGTCTAGATGGTCTAGCTGGTGGCTTATCTGCAATAGCCTTTATTGCTTTTAGTTTAATATCCTTAACAGTTGGTTTTGAAGATATAGGTATTTTTAGCTTAATCTTAGTAGGAAGTTTATTAGGTTTTCTTATCTATAATACTCATCCAGCTAAAATTATTATGGGTGATACTGGTTCTTTATCTTTAGGAGCCCTTATGGGTGCAATAGCGATATTAA
>CANRQG010000089.1 GCA_947632735.1 uncultured Bacilli bacterium
TTCAGCATCAAACAAAAAAAGCAAACTGCAAAATGCAGTTCACAAAACTAGTTTTCTTCTTCTTTTAATTCTTTTTCTTCTTTAATCCTATTAGATAAAAAAGTAATTTTCTCTGCAATTATGTCAGTAACTGACTCAATTTTCCCATCTTTTTCTACTTTTCGCGATTGTATGCGACCCTTTACCCCAACGATATCGCCTTTACTACAATATTCTGCTGTATTTGTTGCGACATTATCAAAAGCTACACAATCAACAAAGTCCGTATCATAATTCCCCTCAGCATTCTTAAAACTTCTGGGAATTGCTAGACCAATATTCGCAACATTAGTACCTTTTTCTGATTTATATATGGCAATATCTCTCGTAAGTCTTCCGACTAAAATTATCTGATTTAACATATCTCACCTCCTTTCGTTTTTTTATCATAACTAATATTTTTCTTATATGCAAACGACCAAAATATAAAATTACTAAACCATTCCACCACAAAAAAATGAAATTCCCTAAACGAAAATTTCATTTTCAGCCAAATATATGACTCAATTTTTAAAATCACTAAAATTTTAAAAATTTACAAGTTTCTTTTAATTAGTTGATTCAACTCAACTGCATATTCCATTGGCAACTCTTCTCTAAATTTATCTAAAAAGCCTAAAACTATTAATTCAGTAGCTCTTTCTTTACTTATTCCTCGACTTTGCATATAAAATAAACTATCTTCATTTATTTTTGCAACAGTAGCTTCGTGTTCAATATTACTACTTAAATTGAAACAGCAATTAGTAGGAATCGTATCACTCTTTGATGCTTCATCAAGTATCAAAGTATCACATTTAACAGTACTACTACTATTTAAAGCATTACTATTTATAACTACCTTTCCTCTGTAAGTAGCATTTCCACCATTTTGAGCTATACTCTTAGAAATAATATTGCTTTTCGTATTTTTACCCAAATGTATCATTCTAGCTCCACTATCCTGAATTTGCTCACGTGAAGCAACACTTATAGTAATACAAGTACCCGTCGAATTATCTCCCTTTAGTACACAACAAGGATATTTCATAGTAACTTTACTACCTATATTACCATCTATCCACTCCATAGTGCCACCATCATCAACTAAGGCCCTTTTCGTAACTAAATTATAAACATTAGTAGCCCAATTTTGAATAGTTGAGTAGCGACATCTACTATTCTTTCCAACATAAATCTCTACAACAGCGGCGTGTAATGCAGACTCACTATAACTAGGAGCGGTACAGCCCTCAATATAATGCAAATCACTATTATCATCAACAATAATCAAAGTTCTTTCAAACTGACCCATATTTCGACTATTAATACGAAAATAACTTTGTAAAGGTCGCTCTAACTTCGTATTAGGTGGAATATAAATAAAACTTCCTCCACTAAAAACACTACTATTTAAAGCCGCAAATTTATTTTCACCATTACTAACTATTTTTCCAAAATACTTCTTTACTATCTCAGGATACTTTTTTATTGCCACCTCTATTGAAGTAAAAATAACTTTCTTTTCCTCAAGTTCCTTAAGCATACTGTGATAAATTACTTCACTTTCATATTGAACACCCATTCCTCCTAGATGTCCTTCACTTTCTAAAACACCTAAAGAATCAAGTTCATCAACAACTGGCTTTAATACATTGTTCCAGTTATTCTCAATTTTCTTATCTAAATCATTTGCTTTGTAATAGATAATATCATCAAAATTAAGTGAAATATTAGGACCAAAATTAGGCATAGAAATATCCTTAAACTTTTGAAAACTTTCTAAGCGAAAATCTTTTACCCATTTATCTTCATTTTTTATATCTGAAATCTTCTTAATATTATCCTCACTTAGCCCTTTAATCTCCACTTTTATCACCTACGATTTTACTTCTGCTTATTCTTTTTCTTCATAATACGTCTCTTTTGAAAACTATCAGCTGCGACTATCTTTAACATTGTAAAAGGAGAATCTAATTCCATAATCTTATCTAAAATATATTCTTTCCTTTGTCTTATAAAAAACTTTGACTTTAAAGCAAACTCTCGCAACTCATCTAATGAAATCTCATCCTTATAAAAGACATTTCTAAAGTCCATATTTAAAAGGACAACACACTCATCACCAGATTTAACATTATGCTCATTAACCTGTAATAGCTTTGTTCCAAAAGGTTCTCCATCTGAAGTACTATTACTATATGGAACTCTTCTAAAAACAGCATATTTTTCTTCTTTCTTAGTATCAAACACATCTAAATACTTATTGTCTTCTTCTACAAACAATACATATTCATAATCAGCCGAAACTAATAAACCTTTATCAGTATACTCTTTTATTACCCCAATATTAACTTTTTCTGTCTTAATTTTTTCTTCCATCTCGAACGCTCCCTAACATTTTATCTATTGCTACACTTGGTAATAATGCACAGTTTTTTCTATTTGGCTGTAATGTATCATAAACATTTAATTCACCAAGTAAGTCTTTATCATAGTCCTCTTCATTAATCATTTTTTTATAATTTTCTAATATATTTCTTACCTCATCAACACTTTTTCCAATTAGACTTCTAATAAGAATTGAACTTGCTGAAGTACTAATCGCACAAGCTTCACCATCAAAGCAGATATCTTTAACTTTATTATCTTCTATTTTCATCATAAAATCTAAATTATCAATACAGCTTTCACTATTAGTATTAACTTTTAAATAACTATCATCATTAACTAAACCTCTATTAGTAGGGTTTTGATAATTATCTAAAATTATTTCTCTACGTAAATTACTATCCATTATACCACCTTAAATTACTACTTTAAATATATCAGCACTTCTTTTTAAAACCTCAATTAATTTTAAAACATCTTCTTTATTATTATATAAATATAAACTTACCCTTACCGTATTCTTAATCTTCATCTCATCTTTTAAAATCTTTGCACAATGGTTACCAGCTCTAACATAAATATTATAACTATTTAAATAAACTGAACTATCTTGAGCAAACACTCCATCAATGTTAAAAGCAAGTATTCCACTATTAGAGTTTGTATTATATAAAATAATATTCGGAATTTTCTCTAACTCACTAACTAAAAACTTCTTTAGCTCTACTTCATTCTTATGAATATTTTCCATTCCAATTTTTTCCAAATACTTAATTGCTTCACCCATTCCTATTACTTCCGCAATTGGGGGCGTTCCTGCTTCAAATTTACTTGGCCCTGTTTTTAACTCATAACTTCCATCAACTTCAAAAGTCTGGTTCATCCCGCCACCAAAACATAAAGGAGTCATCTCATCCATTAATTCTTCTTTAGCTACTAAAACTCCAACACCCGTTGGTCCACACATTTTATGAGCTGAAAAACTTAAAAAATCAATATTACTATCTTTAAAATCAACCTTCATATGTGGCACACTTTGAGCACCATCAACATTAAATATAATTCCTTTTTCACTACATAATTTTCCAATAGCTTTAATATCTCTTACATCACCAATTACGTTACTAACGTGAGCTATAGAAATAACTTTTGTCTTCTCAGTAATCGTTTTCTCAATACTTTCTACTTTAAGTTCCATATTACTATCTAAAGGAGCATACTTAATAACAACACCTAACTCTTCACTAAGTTTAAGCCAGGGTAAAACATTAGATGCGTGCTCAGCCTTAGAAAGAATTACTTCATCACCCTTATGTAGATGTTTTCTCATATAACTAAAAACAACTGTATTAATAGACATCGTTGTACCACTAGTAAAAATAACTTCTTCCGGCTTACAATTAACAAAATGAGCTACTATTTTTCTAACACCATCATAGGCTTCATTCGTTTTAATTGCGGCATCATAATCGCCCCTATGAATATTAGAAGTATATTCTTGATAATATTCCATCATCTTCTCAATAACAACTTTTGGTTTTAATGTCGTTGCCCCATTATCAAAGTACACTATATCCTGATTTAACATCGGAAAATCTTCTCTATTCAAACAAATCACCTCCTATATATTCTCAATTTCTAAAATAAAATCTTTTACTTTTTCATACGAAATGCTATCACTATTAATTAAAAAACCATTTAATAATAACCTGTTACAAGCATCTCTTGGTATTCCTCTACTTTCCATATAAAATATTTCTTCATCCTTAAATTTACCTATATAAGCTGAATGATTACTATTAACATCATAATTATCAATAAGTAAATTAGGACAAATACTACTCTTACCATCACTCATATTAATAATTTGATTTTCTTGGTTGCAAACACATTTAGAACTATTTTTTAAGACTACTCCTGTTACATCAAAATTAAGCTTATTTTTTTTGACATTTACGCCGTGGTTAAACACTTCACTATGCGTATTACTTTTATTATGAACTATTTTAATAGAAAAATCATTATCTTCGTAATTTATAGTACTATAGTAATAATACAAACTAACATTTTCTTTATCTAAAGTAACATTAACTTTTGAACTACTATTAATAGAAAAATGATATATAACAGTATCTTCTCTAATTACATAGTTATAATCTTTTTTTTCATTATTATCTACTACATATATTATTTTACTCATTATTTTCATTTCCTATCATAACATTAACCCCATTATAACCCTCTTTTTCTATTTCAAAAGCTAACTCAGCTCCTCCAGTTTTTAAGATTTTCTTATCCTTTAAAATATGAACAAACTGTGGCTTTATATACTCTAAAATTCTTGGATAATGTGTAATTATTAAAACAGCTGTATCAGGATACTCTTCTAAATATTTATTTATATTTTCACAAACAACTCTTAAACTATCAACATCAAGTCCCGAATCTAACTCATCTAAAATTATAAACTTTGGTTTTAAAAGCTTTAACTGTAAGATTTCATTTTTCTTTTTCTCACCGCCACTAAAACCTAGATTTAAAGAACGATGTAACATACTACTATTAAGCGAAACATCTTCCATACTCTTTTCCATATCCTTAATAAAAGTATAAAGATTAACTTTTTCTCCTGTAACTTCTCCTAAAGCCGTTCTTAAAAATTCACTATTAGTCACACCCTCAATAACTGTTGGGTCTTGCATACAAAGAAAAAGTCCTTTTTTAGCACGGTCTGAAACACTTAAATCTAAAATACTTTCACCATCAAAAGAAATATCACCAGCAGTAACTTCATAATTATAATGTCCCATAATAACCTTAGCTAAAGTACTTTTTCCTGTACCGTTAGGGCCCATAATAGCGTGAATTTCTCCTTTTTTTATTTTTAAAGAAAAATCCTCTAAAATATTTTCTTTACTTTCTTTTACTCTACAAGATAAATCTCTAATTTCTAGCATAAAAACATCTCCATTTATTTGTATAAAGATAAATCATTCTTATTTTACCACAAAACTAGCTTTTTTACAAAGAATTCCAAAGAAAAAGACACCAAAGTGTCTTAAACATT
>CANRQG010000090.1 GCA_947632735.1 uncultured Bacilli bacterium
AAGCCTTAAGTCAATCTACCTAATTTCTTTTAAGAGATTAGGTATTTTTGTTAATTGGTGATTATGATATAATTAATCTGTATGTTATTGGTGAAGTAAGTCTTCAAAGAAGATTTATGTGTAAATATCAAGTGCATTCCGAACTTGACTTGTGGTACAAGCTGCAATTAAAAATGGGAGTAAAAATTAACAATATCAAGAAAATTTTGATTTATTGATATTTGTATATGAATTAAAGACTAAAATAACTTATTCAGGTGTATACTTTAGTCTTTTTATATGATATGCGACAAAGAAATGAAGAATTTAGAGTGAAAATTAGATTATTTAATTAAAAATAAGAAAAATTAATGAAAATAATAAATTAACTTTTGATTTTGTAGAGAATATATTGTTAGAGAAAAAAGGAAATCAAAAAATATTGACATAATCTACAATATTTGATATGTTTTATATTGAGTAGTGCCTAGGAAACTTTTGAAGCCCTAGGTCATTCAGAGCCTAGTTTTAATAACTAGGTTTTAATTTTAAACTGAAAGTGATATAATTAAATAGTATTGGAGGTCATTATTCATTAGTAAATTTATATAAATTTTATTTTATTCATCTCAAATGAGATATTTGTACAAACTACAATCAAAGATGAGAGTAAAAATTAATAATATCAGGATATCTTGAGAGAATAAGAAATTCTTTTTGATAAAATGTATATATTATTAATGTATACTATTTGACATTTTCATAAAAATATAGTATATTTATATTGCACTTGAAAAAGTGTGAAAATGTTTCTCGCTTCCGGGTGGCTAGCGAGTAATAAATAATCCCGGTCGACAATGTTTCTCGCTTCCGGGTGGCTAGCGAGTAATAAATGATCCCGGTTGAAAATGTAGAACAACTTCATCGCAAGATGGAGTTTTCTTCTGTTTTATGGTATACTTTTAATGGAGTTGATGACGATGAAAATAAAAACAGGCTATTTATATCACTTAAAAGATAAATATTTTGATGTCGTTAATGATGAAAACTTAATGCAAAATCATGAGAGAGGAAAAAAAAGACCCACTTATTTTACAATTAAAGATAAAAATATTTTATGGTTTATTCCTATTAGTTCTAAAGTTGATAAGTATAAAAAAATAGTTGATAAAAAGAAAGAAAAATATGGTTTTTGTAATACAATATTAATTGAGAAAATTTTTGATAAAGATTCAGTTATCTTATTACAAAATGCTTTTCCCACTTTAGAAAAATATATAGATCATATGCATACAGTAGATGGTATTCCAGCTAGAGTTCCTGAAAAATTAGAAAAAATAATACTTAAAAATTTTAAAGATTTAATGAAACTTCATAATAGGGGAATTAGAGTCTTTTTCACGGACATAGATAAATTAAAGAAAAAAATGTTAGAAGAAGATAATCAAGTAAAATAAATATTACGGGATATACAAGTACATTTAAAAGGAGTCTGTAATATGTTAAAAAACAGATATTATTGTTTAAGTTTAAATGATGACGAAGAAAAGACTTTCTTAATTAGAGTAAAAAAAGACTTCTATACAGAGGGTGTTATTGTAGATGAAGATAAAATATTACAAGGATACTTTTATTTTTATCGTTTTATTTTTTTAAATATGTTGGATAATAACGATTCAAAAGCTACAATTTATGAACATAAAGGAATTGTCGGTTCTGTTGAAGAAGGTTTTTCTTATGCAAGATTAGATGAAGAATTTGTGTCTTATAATTGCTCAAGTGAAATGAATGTTAATCTAGAAGAAATTACTGATAAAGAATTAATTGGCAAAATAGATTTTCTAATTAGAAGTACTATTAGAAATTTAAGTTCAAATAATAGGCAAATTTATGATTTTTTTAATCAAAGAAGAAAACAACACTTTCAAGATTTAAAAGAAGACATTACATCTCCTATTTATAATGTTGATGGTATGGCATATATTGAAATCGATGATCCTGAACTTGATTTTACACGTGAAGATTTAAAAGAAGTTGGACAGTACTTACAAAGTCTTAATCAGAAAGAAATAGTTAAGGGACGAGATGAAAATGGAAAGAAAATAAGAAAAAGAGGTACTAAAAACAAAAAATCTACTAACTAACTAGTAGATTTTATTTGTTTGAAAATCTAAAAAAGTTTATACTTGGTCTACAAAAAAGTCTTATATCAAATTTTTTAGTACCAAGACCACTTGATATATAAATAGCAGTATTTTTTTCTTTATAGTAACTATTATAATATGATTTAGCCCCAGCAAACTTAAATAAAGGACCAAGATAAGGAATTCTAATCTCTCCATTATGAGAATGTCCAGCTAAAACCAAATCAGACATTTGGAGTAATTCACTATCTTTAAAAGTATCTGGCTCGTGGATTAAAGAAATTGTATAGATATTTTTGTTAGCCTGTTCTTCATTAAAATACTTAAAAGCCTCTTCAGCATTATTTTCATTTTTTAAGAAACTCTTTTGGCCCGTGATTAAGATAGGGCTATTATCATCTTTATAAATTAAATCATACTCATTATTTAAAATAGTAAAATCACTTTGATTTAGGATAGTATTAAAAGCCTCACCATCTTCTTCACCCATAATAGCATATTTTCCTAAAGAAGCATCAATACTTTTTAAAAGCTTTATCAGTTTTTCTTGCTCCTTAGCTTTTAATTTGTAGCGACTATCAATTAAATCACCAGTAAAAACAACTATATCAGGTTTTCTTTCATTAATGATTTTTACTAAATCTTTTGTCTCTTTATAAAAATAAGTACTACCATAGTGTAGATCACTAAATTGAATTAATTTTGCACCATTAAAACTAGGAGGTAGTTTACTATTAACTATTCTTTTTTCATTGACGATTATTTTCACCGTTGATATATAAGTTGTATAGAAGAAAGCTAAAGTTATGATAAGAGCAAAAAGTAAAGAAAACTTGAAGACTTTTATAACTGTTTTTTTTCTTTTTTCTTTCTTTTCTTCATTAAATATTTCATATTGTTTATAATGATTTTTTTCTTCTCTAGTCATCTTTATCACCATCTTTATTTTATTGTAACAAAGATTTTTTATTTTTACTACTATAAGTTTATTTTGCCTTTTATACTTTACGTGTTTAGATAAATATTATTACCGATGTAGACTTTTTTTCGAAAAATTGATACAATTAATATGGTGATAAAATGAAGTATGATGTTGTAATAATTGGGGCTGGACCAGCTGGGTTATTTAGTGCTTATGAGTTAGTGACAAAGAGAAAAGATTTAAAAATTGCGATTATCGATAAGGGTAGTAGAGTAAGTAATAGAGTTTGTCCAATGAATAAATTAAAAGTGCCTTGTAAAAATTGTAATCCTTGCGCAATTTTATCTGGTTTTGGAGGAGCAGGAACTTTTTCAGATGGTAAACTTAATTTTATTCCTCGTCTTGGTAAAAGTGATTTAACTAAATATATGTCTGAAAGTGAAGCATATAAATTAATAGATGAGACAGAAGTTATCTTTAATAGGTTTGGTATGGATGCTAAAGTATATCCATCAAATATGAAAGAAGCTGAAGAAATTAGAAAAAAAGTTTCTATTGCCGGAGCTAAACTGCTTTTAATTAAGCAAAAACATTTAGGCAGTGACCATCTACCTGATTATATTGAGGGAATATGTAAGTTCTTAGAAGAAAATAATGTTGATTTATTAGATAAATGTTTAGTAAAAGATATTAAAACAACCGCTTGCGATAAACACGAAATTATTTATGTTTCCAATGGTCAAGAAAAAGTTATTGAAAGTAGCAATGTAATTGTTGCACCAGGTCGAACAGGGGCTAAGTGGGTACAAGAATTAGCGGATAAGTATAATATTAAATATTTATCACAAAGTATTGAAATTGGCGTTAGAGTTGAAGTTAGAAAAGACATTATGGAAGATTTAACTAATGTCATTTATGATCCAACTATTTTTATAAAGACAAAGACTTATGGAGATGAGATTAGAACATTTTGTACGAATCCAGGAGGATTTGTAGCTAAGGAAAATTATTATGGTTATATCTGTGTAAATGGTCACGCTTTAAAAGATGTTAAGAGTAACAATACTAATTTTGCTTTTATTTCTAAAGTTACTTTAACTGAGCCTGTTACTAATACAAGAGAATATGGGGAATCAATTGCTAAAATTGCTAACGTATTAGGAGATGGTAAACCGATTATTCAATCTCTAAAAGATTTAAAAAATGCCAGAAGAAGTGAATGGCATCGTTTAAATAAGGGTTTTATCGAGCCAACTTTAAAGGATTGTGTAGCGGGAGACTTAGCTTTAGTAATGCCTCATAGAATTATTACAAATATTTTAGAAGGACTTGAAACTCTTGATAAGATTATTCCAGGAGTTGCGAATGATGATACTCTTCTTTATGGTCCGGAGATAAAGTTTTTTAGTAATGAAATTGAGACAAATAATAAGTTTAAATTAAATGATACTAATATTTATTTTGTTGGGGATGGTGCTGGAAAAGCTGGCAATATTGTCACAGCTGCTGCAACTGGTTTAGTAGCGGCTCGAGATATAATCGAGAGGATGGAAAAATAATGAAAAAAATATTAATAATCGTTCTGATAGCGTTTCTTGCAGTTGGCTGTCGTAACAAAGAAGTAATAAGTGAAAATATGTTAGGAATTAATTATGATATAAAGGGTAATGAAAAAGCCCTTGATAAGTATGAAACAGAAAATCCTGTTGTTGCGATGTATATAAAAAAATATGGGTCTATTGTTATTGAATTATATCCTGATGTTGCACCTAATACAGTAAATAATTTTATTTCTTTAGTAAAAAGTGGTTTTTATGATGAAAATACTATTCATCGTCTAGTACCGGGCTTTGTTTTGCAAGGTGGTGATCCTCAGGGTACAGGAATGGGTGGACCTGATTATACTATTAAAGGAGAATTTAGTAATAATGGTTTTGAAAATAATTTAAAGCACGAAGAAAAAATAGTTTCAATGGCAAGAAGTCAAGATAACGATAGTGCTGGTAGTCAATTTTTCATTATGTTAGGAGAAGCTCCTCATTTAGATGGAGATTATGCTGCTTTTGGTAAAGTAATTGATGGTTGGGATAACATATTAAATATCGTTAAGAATGAAAAGGTTTCAGATAGTGAAACAGGAAAATTAAGAACAAACTTAAGAATAAAAAAAGCTGTGATAGATTTAAAGGGTAAAGAATATAAAGAAGTTGAGAAGATAGAGAAATAATGGCAAAAGTGGTTCTTAAACATTAAGGAGTGGTGAAAGAAATTTTACCACTCTTTTCATTTCTAAAAATATTAGTAGCTATTAGTA
>CANRQG010000091.1 GCA_947632735.1 uncultured Bacilli bacterium
GGGGGGGGGTATTATCTTATTAAGAAAAAAATAAAAACTGTGCAAGAAAAAGTTGGTGAAAAAGTGAAAACAAATTTGAAAATAATAATCGCATCAGTAATAACTATTTTAATATCCGTTAGCTCTTGTTATGTTCTAGCTGAAACACTAATAAATAGTAAAGATGTAGTCTATGAAGATAATTCTAATTTAGCTGCTGAAAATGTGCAAGATGCGATAGATGGAACTTGTTCAAAGATAGATACAAGACTATCAGATATTGAGGATAAGCTATATATTGTTAAGGATATGCATACTTCAGGTCGGTTTATTAATTCTATTAATCTTATATACACAGGTGTTTCTGTTGATTTGCCAGCAAAATCTTATTGTACAATTACTGCTCGTCTTGGTTGGAATCACGGCAAACCTCTAAAAGTATTAATAAATGACAGTTCAACAGTATCTACGTCAACTTTAGCTAGTAATGAGGGAAATACTAACCCAGAAGCAGGCACTGTATCTGCTACGTATAGTGCATATATAAGTGATAGTATGACAGTATATATATGGGCTAGGTATGATGCTGATTCAACTTATAATACAACAGCTTATGTTACTGGTTATTGTGCAACTAAATATAAATAATTTTTTAAGAATAGGTATTTCATTTGAAAAGAATAGAGAAAGTGTAATGTTGATTACATCTTTTTTTATGGCTTTATGGCTGTCCAACCAGTAGCAACATTTTGGTACTAAGATTTATAATTATAATAATATGAAATGTAAATTTGTAATTTACATACTTTTTTAATTGTAAAAGGTATAATTTTTTATGAATATAGGAATACTTAAAATAGAGGAATGTATTTATGGATAGTAGAAATATAAAGAAAATTGTTGTGATAGGTTTGTTTGTTGCGGTATTGTGCTTGTCTGTTGCTTATGCCGCTATTTCTGCTTCATTAAAGATTAGTGGTACAGCTGATATTTCTGCTAGTAGTTGGGATGTACATTTTGTAAAAAATGAAGAAGTAACTATACCTAAGGGAAAAGCCGTATGTGATATAGGGAATGTAGAGAAATTATCAATAACTGATTTAAGTGCTACATTAAAGGTACCAGGAGATTCTTGTACATTTACAGTACCAGTAGAAAATACAGGAAGTTTACCAGCTAGTTTAACTAAGGTAATAAGTAGTGATTTAAAATTAAATCTTACAGGTAGTGGAGACAATAAAGAAGAAGATGAAAATTTATTAAAACAATATGTTAAGTATGAAGTAAACTATGGTGGAACAGAGATAAATGATAGTACTGACTTTAGTAGTATTTATACACTAGAACAAAATGAAAAAGAAACAGTAACATTAAGAATATCATTTAGTATAGATGCACCTGATATACCAAAAGAAGCAGTAGAGATAACAGATTTAGGAACAGAGTTTGTTTTTGAGAATAAAGCAGAGAATAATGGACAAGTAGTAGAAGATAGATATTCAATAAAATATAAAGGGTTTAGTGGAGCAGGATATAAAACAAGAATAGAAAGTGGAGAGACATTTACTCAAAAGATAGGCAATGTAAACATCCGCAGTGTAAAAATGGGAGATAAAATCTTAAGTGAAGAAGAATACACATATCAAGATGGTGTAATAACAATACCAAATGTAAATGGAGATATCATAATAAGTAGTATAGAAGCTGCACCTGAATATTCCGATGCTTCTGATATTCATCCAAATAGGCCAGTATTAAATGGAGATATGATACCGGTAGTATATAATGAAGATTTAAAAGTATGGCAAAAACAAGATTTAGATAAAAGTTATGATTATTCAAAACAAGTATGGGCCAATGCTATAACAGTAACAGAGAGTAGTAGACCAACATATAAGTCAGCTAAAGCTGGAAAAGTAATAAAAGATGCCGACATAAATACAATGTGGGTATGGATTCCGAGATATTCATACACGATAAAGAGTGAAGATGGTGGGAAGAATTATTATGGGAAGGCAAGCTATGGAAATAAGAATCCAACAAGATTATTACCAGGAGAAATAGACGTAAAATTTGTAGGAACATCAACAACAGATTCAGGCACAGCTCAGTATACTACTGAGACAGGAACAAGTTGGAGAACGAATGAAGCATTTAATTTTGATAGTACACCGAGAGCTGGAATATGGGTAGCTAAATTTGAACCATCAGGAAGTTTAGAGCAAGATATTCAGGCTTGTACGAATGAAAGCTGTAATGTAAGTAGTGTAACAATATTGCCGGGTAAAATACCACTAAAAAATCAATCAATAAGTAGTTTCTTCTATATGGCAAGAAGTATGCAAGTTTCGTATTCTAATGTTTATGGTTTTTCTTCAAATGGCGATTTACATATGGCAAAGAATGACGAATGGGGAGCGGCAGCATACTTAGCACAAAGTAAATATGGCAAATATGGGAATACTGATTATACTGGAGAAAACAAAGAAATTTATATAAATGTTAATAGTTCCGCAACAGGAAGCAGTGGAAGGAGTACAAATGCACTTGGAGGGACGGTCTTTAGCTATTATAATGATTTAACTTCTTTAGGAGAAGGAAGAGGTCAAGCAGGGCCAGGTGCTTCTACAACAGGAACAATATATGGAATATATGATATGAGTGGTTGTCTAGCTGAGTATGTTATGGCCTTTTTAGAGTATGATGAGCAAAATGCCTCAAATCCAAAGGGAAAATTTGCTACAACTCAAGCTTCTGGTTTTATTGGCTTAGACTATGGAGGCAATGATGTAGGTACTTTAGAATTACCAGATAAAAAATATTATAATGTCTATAAGAGTATAAGCCCAACAACTGATAGTATGGCTAATTCTGCTACTGCTTGTAATGGTACAATATGTTATGGTCACGCATTATCAGAAATATACGATATATCTTTAGGTGGAACTGCAGGCTGGTATAATGATTATTCCTTTTTTGTAACTCGTGTATATCCATTTTTAACTAGGGGTAGTTATAATAGTAGTAGTACTAGTGCTGGTATTTATGGCACTAGATGGGATACTGGAGGAGCTTTTAGTTATGATTCCACTCGCCTAGTCCTAACACCATAATTATATAAGAAAGAAAAATCTTTCTTTTTTTTTCTTGGATTTTCGCTTATAATAATGATGGATGTGATTTTTATGAAACAAGAAAATATTCGTAATTTTTGTATTATTGCTCATATTGATCACGGTAAAAGTACTTTAGCAGACCGTATTTTGGAAATTACTAATGCTATTGAAAAACGTGAATTAAAAAGTCAAATGCTAGATAATATGGATATTGAAAGAGAAAGAGGAATAACTATAAAGTTAAATGCTGTTTCTCTTACATATAATTATCATAATGAACTTTACTATCTTAATTTAATAGATACTCCAGGACACGTAGATTTTTCATATGAGGTATCTCGTAGCCTAGCGGCTTGTGAAGGTGCTATTTTAGTGGTAGATGCGGCTCAGGGTATAGAAGCTCAAACTTTAGCTAATCTTTATTTGGCTTTAGAAAATAATTTAGATATTATTCCTGTAATTAATAAAATAGACTTACCTAATGCCGATGTTGATAAAGTAATAACTGAATTAGAAAATATTGGTTTTTCTAAGGAAGAAATAGTTCTTACTAGTGCTAAAACAGGTGTTGGTATTGAAGAATTATTGGAAAAAGTAATTACTAATATTAAGCCACCTAAAGGAGATGTTAAGAAACCATTAAGAGCTTTAATTTTTGACAGCTTTTTTGATAGTTATCGGGGTGTAATAACTAGTGTTAGAGTAGTTGATGGAGAACTAAAAGTCGGTGACTTAATCAAAATGATGGAAACTAATGCTGTCTATGATGTTATTGGTCTAAGCATAAATACTCCTAAAGAAAAACAAATTACTTCCTTAAAAGCCGGAGAAGTAGGCTCTATTTATGCATCAATTAAAAGTATAAGTGATGTTTTAGTAGGTGATACCATTACTTTGGATAGAAATCCAGCTAAGGAAAGTTTACCTGGTTATAAAAAAATGAAACCTATGGTTTACTGTGGCCTTTATCCAATAGATGCTAAAAAATATGAAGATTTACGGGAAGCTTTAGAAAAGTTAAAATTAAATGATGCTGCCCTTACTTTTGAACCAGAAACATCTAAAGCTTTGGGCTTTGGTTTTCGGTGTGGCTTTTTAGGTCTATTACATATGGAAATAATTGAGGAAAGGGTAGAAAGAGAATTTAATATTGAACTTATTGCTACTGCACCATCAGTTATTTATGAAGTGGTTTTAAATAATGGTGATACATTAATGATAGATTCGCCAACGAAAATGCCTAAGAAAGAAAGTTTTAGTAAAGTTTTAGAACCATATGTTAAAGTAAGTGTTTTTACACCGAATACTTATATTGGTCCTATTATGGAATTATGTCAGGATAAAAGAGGAACTTTTATAAATATAGATTATTTAGATACTTCAAGAGCAACTATTAATTATGAAATGCCTCTTTCTGAAATAGTTTATGACTTTTTTAATAAGTTAAAATCTTCTACTAAAGGTTATGCTTCTTTTGATTATGAAGTAATTGGCTATAGGGAAAGTAATTTAGTTAAAATGGATATATTACTTAATGGAGAAATAATTGATGCTCTAAGTGTCATTGTTCATAAAGATTTTGCTTATAATCGTGGTAAAACAATTGTTGAAAAGTTAAAAGAAATAATTCCTAGAGCATTATTTGAAATACCTATTCAAGCTAGTATTGGTAATAAAGTTATTGCTAGAAGCACTGTAAAAGCTCTGCGTAAAGATGTTTTGGCTAAATGCTATGGAGGAGATATTACTCGTAAGAAAAAATTACTAGAAAAACAAAAAGAAGGTAAAAAGAGAATGAAAAAAATAGGTAGTGTTGAACTACCACAAGAAGCTTTTATGAGTGTTCTTTCTAAGGATGAAGGTTGAAAATAAAAACATAATTTTTGTCCATGACAAAAAACGTCAATGAAGACGCTAAAATAAACCAAACGCACGTTTGTGCATGTTCTTTGAAATAGTAAATTGTTATCAGTTATTCTGCAATGTGATGTTATAACCTAATTTAGTTAAATAGGAAATCATATCCGTGGTATTTTTAATAGATTTATTATGTTTCTTAATCTTTTTGTTAAGCAATTCGTCAAATCTATTACTATCAAATGGTACAGAATCATTTAAGATATGAAATGCACAAGTTAAAAGAAATCTAGCAATGGCGATAATGGCTTTTTTGTGACCACGACGTCTTTTTAAAGA
>CANRQG010000092.1 GCA_947632735.1 uncultured Bacilli bacterium
CTTTCTTTGGGGTAAGGGGAAGTCTGTCCTTTTTTGATTATTTATATAAATTAAATTTTATTTTTGTTTTCAGACTACTCTCCTTTTTAACAACAAAAGACCAATAACTAGGAGGACAAAAGCCCGGTACCATCCTATCTTGGTCTTAATTAAAATAACGGTTTAACCGATAAAACTCCTAAAGCAGCTTCCTAAAGGTTTATTGCTAATTCGCACCGACCATTAGCTCTCTTTCAAATAAACTAATTTAGTACTAATCTTTAATCATTGTTTTATTATATTAATTGTTCCTTTTTATCCCTTTTATCAACGACTTTATCAACTATATTTAATTTTTCATTTATAAATACAACGATTACTTTTAAACAAGCAATTACTGGTGTCGCTACAACCATTCCTATGATACCAAAGAAATGTTGAAAAATCAAGAGTCCAACCATAATTGTTACTGGATGTAATTTCATTGTATGTCCCATAATAAGAGGCTGATAAAAATTATTTTCTAATAATTGAACGACAACAATAGAGATTATACAACATACACCAGTAAGTGGTGAAATAGTAAAGCCAACTATTATTGCTGGTATCGCTCCAATATAAGGTCCAAAGTATGGTATTATATCAGTAACAGCACAAAATAAAGCAAATATCATTGGCGCTTCAAGTCCCGCAATGGTTAAGCCAATACATTGTGTTATAAAGACTAAAAACATAACAAGAAAAACTCCCTGAATATAATTTCTAAGTGATGTATTAATACGTTTTGTTAAATCTTTATAACCACTATGCCAATTCTTAGGAAGAAGTTTTATTAAACTTTTATTAATCTTATCAAAATCAAATAACATATAAAAGCCTATCATAAGACCTAAGATAATAGTCATACCACCATTAAAGATGCCTTTAAGAAGGTTAAATATATACTCAGGTAAATCAGTAGTAATAGATGTTCCTAAGTTTTCTAAAGAAGAATAAATTTGTCTTTTTACATCAACTAATTTCAAAGCAGCATTTTTATCTAAACTATCAAAAATATTGTCAATAAATAAAGTAATATCATCCAAAATATCGGGAATACCACCTATAAAGTCCTTTATTTGATTTAGAAAATTAGGAATAATTAACCATAAGAATAAAATAATCGCTCCTAATAATATTAAATAAATTATTATACAAGCAAGAACTCGGGGTACTTTTTTATTTTGTAAATATGTAACAGCTGGGTCAAACAACCAAGCCACTATAAAACCAATAAATATAGGTGAAATAACGATAAGTAATTCTTTTAAAAAGCCTAGTACCATCCATTCTTTAATTAGATAAGTTCCTAACAACACTAAAGCAATAATAGCCATTATATAGCCTATATTTATAAGTTTTCTGCCAGTTCCTAAAATACTATTTAAACTACTTAAATCTACTTCTGTATCTTTTTTCTTTTTAAACATATTAAGCCTCCTAAATTAATTATAACACTAATTCTTTTAATATTCTATATGTTTATTGTATAATATTTTTAGGTGATTAGATGAAAACTTTAATTGAAGCTGTTTCTAATGAATATGTTATTAAAAATTCTAAGTTTATAACAGAAGTTATTCCCTTAAATAATGTAGAAGATGTAAAAGATTATCTAGATAGAGCTAAAGTACTTTATCCTAAAGCAACGCATTATTGCTACGCATATAAGATAGCTGATGTAAAAAAGTCATCTGATGATAATGAGCCTAAAGCTACGGCAGGCCTTCCAATGCTAAATATTTTAGAAAAGGAAAATTTAAATAATATTTTAGTCATTACTATTCGTTACTTTGGAGGTATTAAACTAGGAGCTGGTGGCTTAATAAGAGCCTACTCTAAATCAGTAAAATTAGCTCTTGCGAAAGCTGAATTAAAAGAATTAGTAAAAGGATATCTCATAGAATTAGCTTTTTCTTATAATGAGCAAAATCAAATTAATAGTCTATTAAAAAATATGAAAGTAAGAAAAAAAGAATACTTAAATGATGTCAAATATTTAGTTGAAGTTCCTAAAGATAAATTAGGTCTTATTGAAAATTATAAGTATAAAATTATAGATGAATTAGATATCGTTGTGGAGGAATAATTATTTTACAGCTAGAACGAGGCGGGAGCCCCAGCCACTAAAAGCTTCACCGGCATTACTACGAAAATGAAATAAACCAGCTAAAAGGCCATTATCTGCAGCACCACCACGTGCAAACCACGGACCGTAGCCTGTTATAAACCCTGACCATTCAGAATACCAAGCATTGTGGGCTCTTATATATCCGTCTGTATCATAATAATTATAAAATGGTCCGACCTCTCCTGTTGCATCGCCTAATATTCTTTTATTATATGATGTAACTGTGGTTGCTCCTTCGTATTTGTCAAAATATTTTGCATACGTTTGCAATTCATTATCTGTAAAACCGCTGGCAACGCTACCCGTTGAATTTTTTGTGCCATAGCCATTTAAATATCCTGCCACGTATTCGTGTGCCCCACCGCTCATATCATATATTCCTGTTATATTTCCTGTAGTGGAAGCTAGATATCCAGTTGATGTATTATAGGCTTGCGTCATAGTTGGATCTCCACTATACTCTCCTGGGCACGAATTTTGATCAGTATGAGCCATAGCAGAATAACCAGTTAAACCTGTTGAATTATTATTTATATTTACTTTAGTTCCAATTCCATAAATTGAATTAGAAAGATAAGATACAGCTCCCCACTCTGTATTTTTCATCATATGAGATTCCAAACTAGGCTCATAGTCTAGGGCATTTTTAAATATATTTCCAACTATTATATTTCTCCAAGAGTAAACATTGGGTTTTACAATAATATGGCTACTAGCTATCACATTTTTTTCTGCTCCAGTAGTTGTCCATTTTGAACTATCTATTGGTACACCGGTCATATCCATTTGATTATAGCCTGTTTCAAATTTTCCTACCCATAGACCATTGACGTCAAAACTAGTAAAAGCTGGATGAGTGTAATATTTTCCTACTTCTTGAGTTGTCGATGGTGAAGTATTCTTATTTTCAAATACTATATCTATTTTTTTTGTGTTATTTGCTAAAATTCTTAACGAACCATCATTAACATCAGGGCTATCAACTAACTTAGTAGTACCATTACTACCATCTAAACTATATGCTTGAGTATAGCTTCCTAAATTCCATATTTTATATTTATATCTTGGTATCCAAACAAAATAGCTTTCTATATCTTTTTCTAAAATAGTATCGCCTGTTTTATATTGTTTACTTGGGCTCTTTACTAATATGACAGCATTTGCCCATCTCTTTTCTTCATACTTATACCAGGGTGTATAAAGGTTAGCGTATTTTACATTTCCTTTACCATCTAATGTTATTGGTATCATATCTTTTCCTAGTACTGGATCTGCTCCATTTAAGATTTTTTCAGTATAAATAGTATCTTGTTCGCCTGATAAGTTTTTATATCTTTGGTATAACTCATCTATTGAATCCTGTACATTATCATAACTTCCATTACTTATCTTATTATCATAACTAACTTCTTTACTATCTATAATTGTACTAACTGCATAAACAGAGATACTTACCACTAAAAGTATCCCCGTTAAAAGACATAATAAATATTTGTGAAAACTTTTCTTTTTCAAATTTTTTCAATTTTTAGCTTATTTTAATTTACAAGTTTATAGTATATTTTACTGCTAGGACGAGACGGTAACCAAGATTATTATACACATCACCAGTGTAGCTGTGGAAACCAAACTGACCTGCCAAGATTCCAGCTTCATAATTTGCACCACGATTTAACCAAGTGCGCGTTGAGTCAACAAAATCTGAATAGTCGGCATACCACGCATTATGAGGTCTAGTGTACTTGTCTTTATCAAAGTAATAATAGAACGGTCCCATTTCTCCTGTTGCGTCACCAAGTTTTCTTTTTGTGTAATCATACAAATCAGTTGTAGTTTCATACGCATCAAAATATTCTACATATGTATTTAACATACTATCGCTAACTCCACTTGCAGAAGCATTTTGACCTTTTCTATAGCCTGCAACATATTCATAACAGCCACCACTCATATCATATATACCAGTAATATTTCCTGTTGTACTTGCTAGATAACCTGTAGGTGTATTATAAGCTTGTGTTACTGTGTCTGCTGTTCCATATTCTCCTAAAGCTGACGTTTGATCAGTGTTTGCTGCAGCTGAATAACCTGTTAAATATAAAGAATTATTATTTATATTTGCTTCCGTTCCTATCCCATATATTGAATGTGATAGATAAGCTACTGCTCCCCACTCCGTGTTTTTCATCATATGAGACTTTAGACTAGGCTCATAATCTATTGCATTAGTAAATATATTTCCTACTTTTATGCTTCTCCACGAAAAAACATTAGGCTTTACTACTATTCTACTACTCGCAACCACATCAATTTCGGCTCCCGTTCTTGTCCATTTTGAACTGTCTATTGGTACACCAGTCATATCCATTTGATTATATCCTGTTTCAAATTTTCCTACCCAGAAACCTTTTGTATCAAATGCGGTAAAAGCTTCGTTTGTATGGTATGTATTTACTGTTGTACCATTATCATTTTTGTTTGCTCCAAACTGAATATCTATTAAACGTGCATTTCCGGTAACACGTCTAAAAGCAGTTGGTTCTCCTGCTCCAGCAGTGATGGCATCATTCTTTAGATTATCAAAAGTCTGATAACCAGTATAATTACCAATATCCCATATCTTATAACTATATCTAGGTATCCAGACAAAGTATGACTCAATGTCTTTTTCTAAGATAGTATCGCCTGTCTTGTATGACTTACTTGGATTCTTTACTAATATTACAGCATTGGCCCATCTTTTAGCTGCATACTTATACCACGGCGTATAAAGATTAGCGTATTTTACTGTTCCATCATCTTCTAGTGTTATTGGTATCATTCCATCTCCTAAAACTGGATCTGCTCCATTTAGAATACCTTCAGTATAAATAGTATCTTGTTCGCCTGATAAGTTTTTATATCTTTGGTATAACTCATCTATTGAATCCTGTACATTATCATAACTTCCATTACTATTTTTATTATCATAACTAACTTCTTTACTGTCTATTATAGTAGACACTGCATAAACAGAGATACCACCAACTATAAGCATCCCTGTTAAAAGACACAATAAATATTTGTGAAAACTTTTCTTTTTCAAATTTTTCACCATCTTTTATCAACATTCTTTATTTTTTGTTAATAA
>CANRQG010000093.1 GCA_947632735.1 uncultured Bacilli bacterium
ATTATTTTTCCATCTTCGTCTAGAAAATTTCTTTTAATTACTCTCGGAACAATATAATGTATTATTTGTATTAAGTCTTTATATGAATTATCTTCCAATAGTTGATTAAATAAATTGTCATAATAAAATATTTGACTATCATTTTCATTTATATATCCTTTATATATTAATTCTAATGTTAATATATTATGTTCTTCAGAAATAAAAAAAGATGATATTTTGGTTTTATCATCTTTATCTATTTGTTCATTAGTATTTATTTGCGTTGGAGTTTCCACATTTGGATTATCCAGGTATGGATTTTCCGTATCTGGATTATCTTCTTTTTCTAAATTTATAAAATGTGGTATTTCATATATTAAATAATTATACTCAAAATATCCTTTATCACCCCTCACTTTTTCTATTTCAACATAATGATACTCTTGCAATTCTTTTAAAATTGACCTTATACCATCTCTACTTTCTTTACTTATAGAGCATAAACCTGCAAGAGAATAATCCCAATTATCTGGCAATGATAACATAAATGAAAGCAAGCCTTTGGCTTTATAAGACAAATTTTTATCTCGTAAATGATAATTAGACATAACAGTATAATTGTTATTTTTTTCTATTTTAAAAACTGGCATTTTCCCACCTTCTTTCTATAAAAATAAATGAACTGACAATAATATCATCAGTTCATAAAATGGCATAAATGGCGTCCCCGAGAGGACTTGAACCTCCAATCTATCGCTTAGGAGACGATTGCATTTTCCTTTATGCTACGGGGACATATACTTCATTTTAACATACTTTATATTAAAATGAAGACTATTTTTTAAAATTCAATTTGATATTTTTAAAGACAGGGATAGTTTTTCGCGACAAATTTGCGACACTTTTTATTTTTCAATTTCTATCCTACCTTTAAAATAAAGGGTTTGTGAGCTTTTATTTTAATTTTGACCTTTGCCTTAGGAGGCGATTACTCTATCCAACTGAGTTACAGGGACATAATTCGTTTTGTCTATACAAAACGAAATATAAACTGTCTAAACTTCCTGAATAACCGTAATTATCATTGGCTTAGAACCTGTTTCATTATAAAAGAACTTACCTAAAACTTCTCTTACTTCATTCTTTATTCTAGAATAATCAACTTTTTTATATTTATAATCAATATTTTCAAAAATAACATTTCTAGATATCTCTTTAGTTTCCTCAAGTAAATCTTGACTTTCTTTAACATAGATAAAACCTCTAGTCAAAATTTCTGGACCACCTACAATTTCCTTTGTCTCTTTATCTAGTGTACAACTAATAATAACAATGCCATTTTCTCCTAACATTTCTCTATCTTTTAAAACTAACTCTCCTACATCACCCTGACTCTTACCATCTATTAATATTTCATCAACATTAATATGTTCCGTTGTATTAGTATTTTTACCATCAACAAGTTCTAAAACATCACCATTAAGTTTTAAAATAATATTTTCTTTAGGAATACCTAATTCCTCAGCTATTTCAGCATTAGCATATTGCTGACGATACTCTCCCTTTACTGGGAAATAATACTTAGGATTCATTAAATTAATCATAAGCATTAAATCTTCACGAGAAGCGTGATGCAATAAATGCTTTTTACTTGATAAACTTACCGCATTAGCACCTAACATTGATATTTCATCCATTACTAATGCCATTCTTTTTTCAATACCGGCATAACTTGGTTCAGTTATAAAAATAGTATCGGTATCCTTAATAGTAATAAATTTATCAAAACCTTTAATAATTCTCTCTAAATTAGCAAAAGGTTTTTCTTTTTCATCAGATATTAAAACCACACTATCCTTAGCCTCTAAATCAGAAAGCGTTCCAATGACATTATGATTAATTGTTAAATATCCCTCTTCAATAGCCTTATTTATCATATCTTGTAGTGGTTTACCCATAATAACTATTTTTCTTTTTGTTTTACCAACTTCATTAAAAATCTCTTGAATACGATAAAAATGAGCTGGAAAAATAGTCGCAATTATTCTATTTTCATTCTTATGAAGAACTTCTCTAATAAAATCACTTATTCTATTATTAGGACTAGTATGACCAATTTTATCAGCATAAAAAGATTCACATAATAAACATAAAACACCCTGTTTACCAACATAAGCTAATTTACCAATATCCGTTTTATAAAAACCCATCATAGTTGAGTCGAATACAAAATCTCCCGTATAAACAATAGCGCCATCCGGTGTGTACAAAACATAACAAACCGCATCAGGAATAGAATGAGTCACACTAATAGGAAACAAAGTATTCTTTCCAAACTGCAATTTCGAATGCGGCCTTATTTCCTTTAAATTAGCTTTCTCTAATACATCCTTAGCTAAATCTCTTTTAACCATTTCCAAAGTCAACTTTGTTCCATAAACTGGAATATCGCTCAAACTTTTTAATATATCAAAAATAGCTCCAATATTACTTTCGTGTCCGTGAGTTAAGAAAATTCCCTTTACTTTTTTTCTATTCTTAATCAAATAATCAAAATTAGGAATAATATAATCAATACCTAAATTCGAATCATTATCATATTTTAAACCAGCATCAAAAGCAAAAATTTCCCCGTCAACATTGACAACATACATATTTTTTCCATTTTCATTTAAACCGCCTAAAGCAAATATTTTAATTTTACTCAAATTAATTCTCCTTTCTTTTTATAAGACATTTAAAAGACTTACCCATTATACCATTTTTTCACCAAAAAAACAAATTTATCTAACAAAATATGCCTTTTTTAAAAAGAAATATCCTATCTAGCAATTTTTTGTAAAGCCACTTTAGCCGCTTCCTGTTCAGCTTCTTTCTTAGAAGAACCTATCCCAACACCATAAACAATGTCATCTAAAGCAACCTCACAAGTAAACGTTTTATCGTGTGCGGGCCCCTCTTCCTTAACAATATTATAAATTAAACTCTTTTGTTCTGTCTGTACATATTCCTGTAAAGCACTTTTATAATCACTAAAAAAAGTAACATTAGGATTTTCAATATAAGAAACAACCGTATCTAAAATAACTCTTCTAGCCGTTGCATAACCAAGGTCAATATAAATTGCCCCTATCAATGCTTCAAAAATATCCGCAACAATAGCCTTTTTATAATTACCAGTATCAGACTCTTCTCCGTGCCCTACTTTAATATATTTTTGTAATCCTAAACTGTTAGCGTATTCATAATTAGCATTTTCACAAACATAAGAAGCTCTTACCTTAGTCATTTCCCCCTCACTTTCACGATAATGCCTATATAAATAATCCGCAACTACTAAATCTAAAACCGCATCTCCTAAAAATTCTAAACGCTCATAATCATTCTTTAACTTATGCTCATTAGCATAAGAACTATGTGAAAAAGCTGTTTTATATAATGATATATCTTTAGGTACAATACCAATTCTTTTAAATAATTCTTCCATAATATCACCAACCTAATTATATCTTTATTTTAGTAAAAAGAAAACATTATCTTGTAAATAAATAAAAAAAATAGTAAAATAAACTATGGTGAATGATATGAAAAAAATCTTAATTTTTTTTATCAATTTATACCAAAAAATTCCGGGTCAATGGCACAATTTATGTCGTCATACACCAACCTGCTCTAATTATGCTAAAGAAGCTATAAATGAATATGGAGCTTTAAAAGGAACTTTCTTAGCTCTAAAAAGAATTTTAAAATGTAACCCCTGGGGTAGTTATGGTTATGACCCAGTACCAAAAAGGAGAAAATTATGAAACATAAAAAATTATTTTTTTTACTTATCCTAATACTACTATTCTTAGCAACAGGTTGTACCAACGACGATATGGAAAATATTGAAATAATAGTTACAAATTATCCTAATGAATATATTACTAAAATGCTCTATGATGAGCACGCTATGATAAGTTCTATATATCCTGATGGTGTCGATATAAATGAATACAAAATAAGTAAAAAACAAAAAAATGATTTTGCTAGTAAAGATTTATTCATATATAATGGCCTAATAGAAAAAGAAAGAAACTTAGCTCTAGATTTATTAGAAATAAATCCAAACTTAAAAATAATTGATACAGCCTATGTCTTAGAAACAGATTACTCACCAGAAGAACTATGGCTAAACCCATCATCACTCTTAATGATGGCTCAAAATGTTAGATTAGGCTTAGAAGAATATATTACTAATAATTACCTAAAAAAAGAAATAGATAGTTCCTATGAAGAATTAAAATTATCTCTCTCAGAATTAGATGCTAACTATAGAGTTGATGTTGAAAATACTACTAATAAAACAGTTGTAGTTGCATCATCTGCCCTAAAATATTTAGAAAAATTTGGTCTACAAGTAATATGCTTAGATAATGACGCCAATGAAAAAACTATAAGTGATGCAGAAAATTTAATAAAAAATAAAACTATCAGCTATATATTTACTTTTAAAGGAGAAAAAACCTCTGAAAAAGCTAATAGTCTCCTAAAAAAATATCCTGATATAAAAACACTCGAATTACATAAACTTGATAATATATCAGATAGTGAAAGAAGTGAAAAGAAAAATTATCTTACTATAATGCAAGATAATTTAGAAAGCTTAAAACAAGAATTATACCAATAAAAAGTAGAGCCTTTCTACTTTTTTATTTTACAGCTAGGACGAGGCGGGAGCTGACGGCGGCATATAAATCACCATTTAGCCTGGTAAAGTAGAACTGGCCTGCCAAAACTCCGTGGCTATAATGGCCACCGCGATAAAACCAAGAATTCGTGGAGTCAACAAAGCTCGAATTGTCACCATACCACGCATTGTGGGCTTTAATACTTTTATCTTTATCATAATAGTAGTAGAATGGACCCATTTCTCCTGTTGCGTCGCCTAATTTTCTTTTTGTATAATCAAACTCATCTTTTGTTGCTTCATATGAATCAAAATATTTTGGATATGTGCTTAACATACTATCGCTCACGCCACTTGTAGAAACATTTTGCCCTACTCGATAACTTGCCATATACTCATATGCTCCACCACTCATATCATATATGCCTGTTATGTTTCCTGTTGTTGAAGCCAAATATCCAGTAGTTGTGTTGTAAGCTTGTGTTAGTGTGTCAGCTGTTCCATATATTCCGGGATATGAACTTTGGTCAGTATTGGCTGCCGCTGAATAACCAGTCTTATAACTTGAGTTATTATTTATATTTATTTCATTTCCTATTCCATA
>CANRQG010000094.1 GCA_947632735.1 uncultured Bacilli bacterium
CCAAATACCAAGCCATACCCATACAATTAGTCATACGCATACAACACCTCAAACCAATACAACGACTATGTCTTTAACGGCAGGTAGTTCTGGTAGTGCTCATTCACACGTTTTAAGTTTTGCGACAATAGGTTGGATAAGTGGAGCTAGTTGGACTTTTAATATTGCTACTGGTGGTAACTGGGGGTTAAAAAGTGATGGCTCCAATTCAACTACAGTTGGAGGTGCACATACACATCCAGTGACTGGAACAGTAACGGTACCAGCAATGACAACGAATTCAATAAGTACTTCTACAAGTGGAGCTACTGGAGGAGGAAAAGCTCATACCCATACTTTTACTGGAACAGCTACAACTATCAGTACCTTACAGCCATATGTGACTGTTTATATGTATAAAAGAACAGCTTAAATTAAATTTTATTTAAAATATACTTAATTATTGTAAATTTATAAAAAATATTTCTGTACTTGTCCCTAAAACACAATACAAAAAAGTCAAAAAAATAGTAAGTTTTTGTACTCTAATACAAAAACTTTACCTTTTCTAAAAGAAGTGTATAATTGATATAAATTTAAAGGAAAATTATATATGTTGCAAAGAAATGAATATTTAGATGCATTAAGAAGATTAGGATAAATAAATTTTTGCAAAATAACATTTGTGAAAAACTTTTTCTTGACAATACCTATCGGGGGGGGGGTATACTTTTATTAACAAAAAATAAAAAATGTTGATAAAAGTTGGTGAAAACAATGAAAAAGTTTCGAGAAAATATATTATTTATGGTAATTGGTATATTAATATCGATTACTTTTTCTTATGTTCTAGCCGCAAACTTAATGGATAGTAAAGATGTTTATTATAAAGATAATTCTGGTCTAGGTTTTAACAATGTCCAGGATGCCATAGATGGAACTTGTACAAAGTTTGAAGAAAAAGTAGATACTTTTCTAGATAAAATATATCCCGTCGGAAGTATTTATATAACTACAACATTAGAAACAGTATCAAAAGTAAAAGAAGCTTTAGGTGGTAAGTGGGAAGCATATGGAGTAGGAAAGACCCTTTTAAGTTCAAGTGGTAAAAGTGAACAAACAGGAGGAGCCAATACGGTAAAGTTACAAACAACTAATTTGCCAAGTCATAGTCACTCATTTACACCTACTGGAAGTATCTCAAGTACCTTTACTGGAACAGCCGTTAATTCAGGAACCCAGTCCGCAAATCATACCCATTCAACAACCGCAAAAGCGGCATCTTATTCATTAAAAGCCAATAGTAATGGTGCTCACAGTCATACAGTAGGAAATAACCCACTTGTATATACTGGAGACGGGCAAATATATACTGCATCTGGTGGCAATGGTTGGCGTGATAGAAATATTAGTACAAGCTCAGCTGGAGCTCACGAACACAGCATATCTGGTAGTATAACAGTCCCCGCATTGACTACTGGTGTCAATAGCGCTAATCACTATCATTCCGTAACGGCCGCTGGTACAGTTTCAAGTACTTTTACTGGAACAGCCAGTAATACCGGCGCAACAGGTGATGGAACATCATTTAGTGTTCAAAATGAATATATAACCGTCTATATGTATAAAAGAGTTGAGTAATCTAACAAATAAATTTTGTTCTTCTTTAAAAAATACTTCCAAAGTGCTATAATAAGCTTAGAAATGAGGAAGTAATATGCGTAGTGTTGGAATTTTAACTTTAGGTTGTAAAGTAAATACTTATGAAAGTGAATATGTAATTAATTTATTAAAAGAAGCAGGCTATATAATTAAAGATTTTCAAGATGTTTGTGATATCTATATAATTAATACTTGTACAGTTACAAATACTAGTGATATCAAATCTAAAAAGATGATTAGAAACGCCATTAAGAGAAATCCTGATGCTTGTGTAGTCGCAATGGGATGTTTTATAGAAGCAAATAAAGATATAGAAATAGAGGGCTTAGATATTGTAATAGGCAATAGAGATAAATCAAAGATAATCTCTTTATTAGACGAGTATTTTCAGAAAAAAGAAGAAATAAAACAGTTATATTGTGATGAAGTAAAAGAATTTGAAGATATGTATATTACTGATTTTCCAGGCAGAACAAGAGCTTTTGTAAAGATACAAGATGGGTGTGAAAACTTTTGCAGTTACTGTATTATTCCCTTTGTAAGAGGCAAATGTCGTAGTAAAGAATTTTCTAAAGTACTTGAAGAAATAACTTCTCTAGTAAATAATAATTATCAAGAAATTGTCTTAACTGGTATTCACACCGGTAATTATGGTGTTGATTTAGACACTAACTTTGCGACTCTCTTAAAAGAAATAGTCAAAATAAAAGGTCTTAAGCGATTACGTATTTCTTCTATTGAAATAACCGAATTAACAGATGATATCTTAGAAATCTTAAAAAATGAAAAAGTAATTGTAAACCATTTGCATATTCCTCTACAAGCTGGTAGCGATGAAATATTAAAAGCTATGAATAGAAAATATGACTTAGATTATTTCTTCAAAAAAATAGAAAAAATTCGTAAAATAAGACCTAATATAGCTATTTCTACTGATGTTATTGTCGGTTTTCCAGGAGAAAATGAAGAATTATTTCAAAAAACAATGGCTACTTGTAAAAAACTAGCTTTTAGTAAAATACACGTTTTTCCATTTAGTGAAAGAAAAATGACTAAAGCCTGCTTACTTCCTAATAAAGTAGATAGTAATATTAAAAAAGAAAATGCTAGAAGACTCCTACTTTTATCAAAAGAACTAGAAATTGCTTATATGGAAAAGTTTCTTAATAAAGAAGTAGAAGTTTTAATTGAAGAAATTAAAGATGGTTTTAGCTATGGCCATACTGGAGAATTTTTACACGTAAAAATAAATAAAGAATTGCAAAGGAATACTTTTGTAAAAGTAAAAATTATAAGTATCTCATATCCTTACTGTATTGGAGAACTCCTATGAACAGCTACATAAAAGGACAGTTTAGAAAAAGTATTTTTCAAAATACAAATGGTTATAATATTGGTCTTTTTAAAGTAAAAGAAACTAACAGTGATGATTTAAATGACTATGTAGGTAAAACAATTACTTTTACAGGTTATTTTCACGAATTAAATGAAGATGATACTTATATCTTTTATGGTCGAAAAGTCTTTCATCAAAAATATGGTGAACAGTTTCAAGTAGAAAGTTATGAAAGATGTAAACCTGAAGAAAGAGAAGGAATTATTGAATTTTTAACTAGTGGTCTATTTAAAGGTATTGGTGAAAAAAAAGCTAAAAGCATTGTCGATATCTTAGGAAAAGATACCCTAAAAATTATCTTAGAAAACCCTGAAAATTTAATTTTAATTCCCGGAATTACTAGAAAAAATATAACAGAACTACATAATAAATTAAAAGAATATGAAGCAAGTTATGAGACAATTATCTTTCTTAATGACATAGGCTTCAACACAAAAGATGCTATGATTATTTATAATTTTTATAAAGAAAAAACAAGAAGTACTATAGAGGAAGATATTTATAAATTAATTTTAGATATAAATGATATAACTTTTAAGAAAATAGATAGTATTGCTCTTCATATGGAAATAGAAAAAGATGCCTTCATAAGAGTAAGAGCCAGTTTACTATATATTATGAATGAAATTAGTAATACTTATGGTCATAGTTATTACTTTGAAGAAGAACTTCTTACCTTATTACCAAGAGTATTAGGAATTAATATCGAAGAAGAAGCTTTTAGAAAAGCCTTAGATTCTTTAATTAAAGATATATTAGTAATTAAAACTGATAACTTATATTATTTAAAAGAAATGTATGAGTCAGAAAAACTTATCGTTAGAAGATTTAATTTACTTTCACGTCAAGAAGATGTGGCGATAAAAAATTTAGATGACAAAATAAAAGATATTGAAGAATATTTTTCTATTAAATATAATGAAGACCAACTAGAAGCTATCAGAAAAAGTGTTTTAAAACATCTTCTTATCATAACCGGAGGTCCTGGTACTGGTAAAACAACTATAATGAAAGCTATTGTTGAGCTTATTAGAATAACTAATAAATTTTCTTTTGAAGATTTATTAACTAAAGTAGCTCTTTTAGCTCCAACTGGTAGAGCTGCTAAAAGGATGAGTGAATCCGCTAATCTAAAAGCATCAACTATTCATCGCTTTTTGAAGTGGCAAAAAGAAACTAATAAGTTTCAAGTAAATGAGTATAATAAGAGTAAAGTTATGTATGTAATAATTGATGAAGCTAGTATGATAGATACCTATTTAATGGCTAATCTTTTAAAGGGCTTATCCGTTAATTGTAAAATAATAATGGTAGGAGATGATCATCAATTACCATCAGTTGGACCAGGCCAAGTTTTACACGACCTAATTAGTAGTGATACACTAGAAGTAGTTGAATTAAAAAAATTATATCGTCAGGGAAAAGATTCTAATATTATTAGTTTAGCTTATGATATTAGAAATAAAAGTATTAATAGAGAAATCTTTAATAAAGAAGAAGATTTAACTTTTATAAATTGTCCTTCAGGAGAAGTTTTAAAAAATATTGTTGATATAGCTAGAACTTATGAAGATTTATCGTATAAGAATTTTCAGATATTAGCGCCTATGTATAAAGGTTTAAATGGAATAGATGCGATTAATAAAGAAGTTCAAAAATTATATAACAAAAAAGATAATCTCAAAAAAGAACTTCCTATTGGCGATTTTGTCTTTCGGGAAGATGATAAAGTAATTCAATTAACAAATATGCCGGATGATAATGTTTATAATGGTGATATTGGCTTAATAGAAAGAATAACTACTACTCCTAAAAAAGAAATTAATATTGATTTTGATGGCAATTCTGTTAAATATACGCCAGCTAACTTTAATAACTTTAGATTAGCTTATGCTATATCTATTCATAAAGCTCAGGGTAGTGAATTTGATGTTGTTATCTTACCTTTAGTTAAATCTTATAGTAAAATGCTTTATCAAAAACTTGTCTATACAGCTGTTACTAGAGCAAAGAAAAAATTGTATATTATTGGTAATTTAGAAGCTCTAGATATAGCTGTTAAAAATATTGATGCTGATATTAGAAGAACAACGATTAAAGAATTTTTAATTAATGGTATAAAAAACTCTAATTAGTAAAAACTATAATTAGAGGTGAAA
>CANRQG010000095.1 GCA_947632735.1 uncultured Bacilli bacterium
TGCTCAGGCTAAAGGCAAAGTTGAAAAATGGAACAACACTATTCAAAATAGATTAATCAATGATATTACTAGATATAACATTAAATCTATAGAAGAATTAAATAAATTTTTTAATGATTATTACTGTAACTATCTTAATCATAAATATGCCTATGAACCTAAAGAAGAAGATACTGCTTTTGTTCCTTTGGACAATATAGATTTATCTAATATATTATGTATTAGAGATAAAAGAACTATCCTTAATGGTAATATGATTTCTTGGAATAATAATTACTATCAAATATTGGATAAGGACAATTCTATTAAACAAATTTATAAAGGAACAGAAATAACTGTCTATCAAAATGTTTTAACCAAAGTGGTAAGAGTTAAATACTATAATATCTTCTATGAAACAAAGCAAATTGAAGGTCATAGACAAGATCCAGTAAAAAAAGAACAATTAAGAATAGATAATCAAAAACAATTAGAACAAGTTTTAAAAGAACGAGATGAAAGATTAAAAGCAAGGGCGAGACGAAGTTGAGTTTATCTTGACCCTTGCTTTTTAGATTTCATCATTTACAATATTCCCACAAACAAAGTTAACCTTTGTTTGTTATCTATATTATAAATCGGTGACATTTTAACTAATGTTTAACAGGCTAAAAGAACGCTATTTGAAAATACTTACATAAAAAGAAAAAGACTATACAAGTCCTTATCTTATCTTAATATGGTCTTCTCTTAACTGCATTTCATCAACTTCACTAGGAGAATTCATTAATAAATCACATCCACCCGCTGTCATTGGAAAAGCAATTGTTTCTCTAATAGAATCTTCATCTAATAAAAGCATAATCATTCGGTCAATTCCTAAAGCCATTCCAGCGTGAGGTGGCGCCCCATACTTAAATGCTTCATACAAAGCCTTAAATCTCCTTTGCAATTCTTCTTCCTCATAACCAGCTATTTCAAAGACCTTTTTCATAATATCTAAATCGTGATTCCGTACAGCGCCACTGGCCATTTCTACACCATTACATACAAAGTCATATTGATAAGCTAATATATCAACTTCATCTTTATTATTTAAACTATCCATTCCACCCTGTGGCATACTAAAGGGATTATGCATAAAGACATATCTTTCCTCTTCTTCACTCCACTCAAACATAGGAAAATCATTAACAATACAAAAAGCATATTCATCTTTATCAATTAAATCAAGCTTACGACCTAATTCATCTCTAATTAAAGAAGCATATCGACAAGCATTATTTCTGTCAGCAATAAAGAAGATAACACTATTTTCTTTTAAATGAGCACATTCTCTTAACTCATCTCTTTCATCATCTGTTAAAAACTTATCAATTGGTCCAACAAAACTACCATCTACTACTTTAAAATAACCTATTCCTGGCATTCCAATTGAATTAGCATACTCTACTAAATCATTAAACCAAGAATTTGATTTATCCGCAATTTCTTCAACAACAATAGCCTTAACTGGTACTCCTTTAAAAGGACGAAAAGTTGTCTCTTCAAATACTTTTGTTACATCAATTATTTCAAGTGGATTTCGTAAATCAGGTTTATCAGTTCCATACTTTTCCATTGCTTCTTTATAAGTTAGGCGTTTAAATGGACGTGGAGTTATCTTCTTATCTTTCGCAAACTCCTTAAAAGTTTCATAAAAAATCTTTTCTCCTACTTCTAAAACATCATCTTCATTAACAAAAGACATCTCTAAATCAAGCTGATAAAATTCTCCATATAATCTATCACTTCTAGCATCTTCATCACGAAAACACGGTGCCACCTGAAAATACTTATCAAACCCTCCACACATTAATAATTGCTTAAATTGTTGTGGAGCTTGTGGTAAAGCATAAAACTTACCGTGGAATTTTCTAGAAGGTACAATAAAATCTCTTGCTCCCTCTGGTGAAGAAGCTGTAAGTATTGGTGTTTGAACCTCTAAAAAATCATCATTTATCATTAAATTTCTTAAATAATTAATTATTTTTGACCTAAAAATTATATTATTCTTTACCTTAGAATTACGTAAATCTAAATAACGATATTTAAGTCTTACATCTTCATTAACCTCTTTAGATGTCATAACTTCAAATGGTAAAACATTTAAAGCCTTTCCTAATACTTGAAACTCATCCACTAAAAGTTCAATTGTCCCAGTAACAATTCTCTCATTATAATCATCTTCATCTCTTTTACGAATAACTCCTTTTACAGTAACACTAGACTCTCTAGTAATTCCCGCAAAAATACTATCATCATTACTAACTACTTGTAATACTCCACTATCATCCCTAATATCTACAAAAATTACACCCCCGTGGTCACGAATATTTTCAATAAAACCCGCAACCCTTACTTCACTTCCTATAAGTTTTTCACTTAATTCACAACATTTGTGTGTTCTATACTCTTTCATTTTTTCTCCTTTCAAGTTCTTCTTTTATAATCTCTAATGACTTATTTGGATTTGCCTGCCTGTTAGATACTTTCATAGTCTGGCCTATAAAGAAATTAATCACGTGCATATTTCCCTCTTCTACATATTGTCTTACTTGTTCTAAATTATCATCCATTACTTTTCTAATTAGTTTAAGTAAGCTATCTTCATCATTAATTTGCGTTAAATTTTCTTTTTCAATTAATTTAACGGGCTCTATTTTTTCATCTATTGCTTTATATAAAATCTTTTTACTATGGTCTAAAGAAATCTTTCCCTCATCTACCAAATTAATAAGTCCACTTAGCATTTCTGGTGTAATAAATAAATTATCAATATCAATTTCTAACTTATTTAAAGTACTAAGAATAGCGCTCATCATAAAATTAACCACTAAATTAACATCTTTCGTATTTTTTAAAACCTCTTCAAAGTAATCAGCTACTTTTCTTGTTCTAACTAATGCTTTAGCATCCTCCACACTTATTCCTAACTCGTCTACATATCTAAAATATCTATCTAATTTAAGTTTTGATAAAGAATTCCTTAACTCTTCTAAATACTCTTTTTCTAATTTTACCGGTGGAATATTTGGCTCTACAAAATACTTATAATCAACTGCGTCAACTTTTTCCCTCATCGCATAAGTCTTCCCATCTTCCGCAATTCTTCTTGTTTCCTGTAAAACACTACCTCCACTACTTAAAATTTTACTTTGTCTTTCTATTTCATAAATAATTGCCGCCCTAACACTATTAAAAGCATTAATATTTTTCATCTCAACTTTAACACCTAATTCAGAAGAGCCTTCTTCCATCAAAGAAATATTGACATCACATCTCATTTGTCCATAATTACTTTTTGCTTCACTTACTCCTAAATATAAGAAAACATCTCTTAAATCTTCTAAAAAAGTAACTGCTTCTTCAGCACTTTCTATACAAGGCTCTGTAACTATTTCTATTAAAGGAACTCCACTTCTATTATAATCAATTAAAGAATACTTTCCCCTATGCTCTAATGAAGCCGTATCTTCCTCTAGATGTAACTGATGTATTAAAACTCTTTTTACTTTATCTCCTACTAAAATATCTAAATAACCATTTCTTCCCATTGGCTTTGTAACCTGCGTAATTTGATATCCTTTCGGTAAGTCTGGATAAAAATAATTTTTTCTATCAAACAAAACTTCATCAGGATTTTCACAATGTAAAGCCATCGCGGTTAATAAAGCTTTTCGACAAGCCTCTTTATTAACTACTGGTAAAACTCCTGGTAAACCTAAATCAACTGTCGCAACATTATCATTTGGAATATTACTAAATTTATTAGGAGCACTAGAAAAGTTTTTTGAATTTGTCTCTAATTCTAGATGCACTTCTAACCCAATTACTACTTTATACATCAATATCACCTACTTCAGCATAAATATCTTTTAATCCTGTTAACTCTTCCATCTTTAAAGCCATATTTAAGACCTCTCCATCTTCTTTAACCCGACCTGTCAAATTTAACCCTACTGGTAAACCATCTCTTTTCATAAAAGGAATGCTAATAGAAGGAAAACCACCAAAGTTCCCTATAACCATATGATTTTCTAGTATTAAATATCTATCAGATAACTTTTCACTACTACTATCAAAAGTAGGTGACACCCCTCCACTACAAGGCGCAACCATTCCATCATACTTCTTAAATAATTCATTTATTTTATCAACTACCATTCTTCGAACACGACAAGCATTTAAAAATAATTTTTCTTGATTTTCCTTTTGTAAGATATAGCTACCTAGAATAAAACGTCTTTTTATAAGTTCCGAAAACCCGTTTGTCCTAGCATCCATCATCATTTCTTCAACGGTATCTCCCCTACCTCTTGGGCCAAACTGAATACCTGTTAAATTAGCATTATTAGAAGTAGCTTCTGCACAACTAATACACATATAAGCTGGATATATTGCCTCTAATAAACTCTTATCAATAGAAACTTCTTCAATTATAAAACCAGCTTCTCTAAACTTATCTAACATTTTATGAAAAGAATCAATTACCTCTTTTAATTCCAAATCATTACTATCTTTAAAAGTATTCTTTCCACAAACCTCCTTAATATAAAAGAGCTTTTTACCTTTAATATCTCTTCCTAAAAAATCTTGTAAATTACCCTCAGATTTATAAGTAACCATATCTAGTGGGTCATAGCCCTTAATCGCATCAACTACTAAACAACTATCCACCACGTTCCTAGTAACAACACCAATATGGTCAAGTGAAGAAGCAAAAGCAAACAACCCATATCTAGATATTAATCCATAAGTTGGCTTAAAACCTACAACTCCTCCAAAACTAGCAGGCTTTCTAATCGAATCTCCCGTATCAGAACCTATCGAAAAAGGCACAATTCCTAAAGCAACAGATGAAACACTACCCGCTGAAGAACCACCTATCATTCTATTCCTATCATAAGGATTTCTTACAACTCCAGTATGACCAGTAGTTCCAGTACCACCCATCGCTAACTCATCTA
>CANRQG010000096.1 GCA_947632735.1 uncultured Bacilli bacterium
GACGTGGTCAAGAATTACACCTACGACAGCGCTGGGAATAAGTCCGTTTTCTCCGTCAAGGTAGGGGATGATACCAAGCTGTCCTTACGGTATGCCTATGACGGAGAGTCAAAGCTGACGGGAGTGACCGATGAAAAGGGAAACCAAGTGGCAGGATACTCTTATGACACGGATGGGAACCTGTCAAAAAGGACCGTGCCGGGGAACGGAATGACGACTACCTATGCCTATGTTTTTAATGGAACAAATCAGTATAAAAGGGGTAAATTCGTAGTAGATAAAGGGTATGACCCTAAACAAAAGGATAAGCAGGTTGGTGCATTATTGTTAATTGATAAAATTTTTAATAGTTAAAAAATATTTAATTGTCTAAAAGATTTTAAAATAATCGGAAAGAGAGGTTAGATCTAGGTGAAGAAAATAATTATGTGTAGTATGTATATTATTTTTTTATGTTGTAGTTGCCAAAGTAATGAGGTGACAAATGTATCAAGTATTGAAAATAAAAATGAAATAATAGAAACAGAAGACAGCAATCCATATTTTAGTGTTAAGGAAGATACTTCGCATGAATTTCAGGGACAAATATTTTTTGACTGTTTCGGTGATATTCCAATACCAGAGTGTAAGACTGTAATAAATTTTGAAAAGATAGCAAAATTAAAAAAAGGGTTTTTATATCATTTGACTATAGACCCAATTTCAGGGTTGAATATTCCTGAAGAAAGACTTAGTGTTGGATATTTTTATGTTCAGGGAGATAAAATTATACGGATATGGGACAATGCAGATTATGAGGCAGAAGGTAATGTATGGGATATCTCGCAGGAAGCATTGAAAGATTTGGTAGACAATGATATTATTCCGAAAGATAGTGCAGTGGTTTGTCAGGAGAATGAAATTAAGGATACACTTGATGAGGGTGAGTCAGGCTGGCATCAATATTTGAAAGTTGATGGTACAAGAAGACGTTATGGCGGTTTCTATCAGTATCCACAACATTCTGGATACTGGGAAACGTTTATTTGGGAAAAGGGAACTGGCCTGGTCTGTTATCAAAGTGGTTATAGAAATGGTGTTAATTATATTGAATTAGAAAGGTAGATTGCAATGTTGAAAAAAGTTATAATCAGTATTATTGCATTGATACCCCTATCAATTTTGGCGGTATACATAATAAAACAAAATACAGGGATAGAAAATCCTCCTAAAGATTTGTGCTGTGCAGATGGAAGTATGATTGTTAGTAGTTCTCCGGAAGCTGACATAAAACCAGTAGAAAATAATAAATCAAAAACTATAGAGGAGGCAAAAGACGCATATATATATGCTAGAAATTTTGCAATCTGGACTTCTGTTTTAGATAGTTCAAAAGACTTTAACGAGGTTATAGGAAAAGAAATACAACAGCCTGAAGAATTAAAAATTTATAGGGAGGAAAATTTAGACGAAAATCCAGAAGAAGAACGGTATTATTTTATGGGCACAGGGGCAGGTTCAACTATAAGGTATTCCAAAAACAAGAAAAAATGGGGCACGATGATGGGACTTGCTTATAAAGGGGATATTGATGAATTGTTATTGAAAGATGAAGTGGAATTTATTGGAAAAGTTAATATAATTTATCCTAAAGCTTATCTTCCAGAGCCAAATTTGACAGATTACAAAAAAAGCTGCTTAGAGGTGATTCAAAATTTTATAAAAGAGTACTTGGAAGAATATGTGAAAGAAGGAGAGTATAGGATAACAGTAATGGATTTTTCTGAAGCTGATGATTATACGGAAGTTATGATTCAAAATGATAAGGGGGAAAACAGTGTACTTCCCATTACTATTGTGGACGATACAGAGTCAGAAGTTCACGTAGAAGTGCGGGCCAATGGCATCAGACCAGACTTTAAGGAGGATTTTGATTTAGGGGGGATAAAATATAGTGAATTATTTTCAAAATTGAGTGTGGAGAGTTATAATGTGAGTGTGTAAAGTTATCGAAAGGTTTCAAGTACCAGAATTTACTTTTATAAGTGGAGTTATACAGAGAAAGAGAGGGATAAGATTGCGAAAAATTAAATTGCATTTTAGAGTATGCTTAGGTATAATTTGGGTTCTTTGTATCGTTCCAGTCTTGACTTCCTGCGAGGGACAAGCAGAATATCAATTTGGCAAGGTAATGTCAGAGGAAGAAATTTGTAATCATATCGGGTACATAAAAGGAAAAATAAATGATAAGTTATCAAAGAATAATTATAAAAGGAAAGGTATAGATTCATCTAATATCAACTTATCAAAAAAAAGTATTAAGGATAGAACTATATTTTCCTGGTATGAGGAAGAGTATATAAATGAGAAGGGTAATTTAATTACAATAACATATTCAGTAGAGTATAGTATTTTATGGCTTGAAATTGAGGTAAAAGGAAATATAGAAGATTCTCCTACAGAAGCATATAAGACGGCGGTACTTTTTTATAAAGATTTTACGAATGGGAATATTGAAGAAAATAATATCTACAAATTACTGGGAAATACAAAAATAGGAGAGTATAGAATTGATTCAGATTATTATCCAGATGTATTTGCTTATGAGATAAAGGCAGATACATCCTGCAGCTTTTTTTTGGCAGGTATAGTTAGGGAGTTGTAATGTAAATAGAAGCGTTATCAAAATCTTTGATAAGTTTTGGATTAACAGCACCTGCCATATGGTTTAAGAATACACACCATATATTCTAACAGTTAAGCAACAAGAAGGGTAATTTCTTACTGGCTGTAAGGGTTATTAACCATAAATATATTGTAGTAGAAAGGGAAAAGACGAATGAAAAAAATAAAATATGGAAAAAAAGTGACCTTTGGCATCATACTCATATCTGGAATATTTGGATTGTTTATACTATCTGTCATTATTTTTTATCAAATGGATAAAAAAAGTGAGGCACAAAAGGAAAAAAGATTAAGAGGAACATATGTTTATTATGAGGCGGGACACTTATCTTCAAATGAGAATTATATTGGAATAATTGATCAGGACAATGACAGAGTTTCTATTGTAGATAAGCGTGGTAATGAGATCTCGCATATTGATACAAAGGGAGAATATCCTAATCAAATTGCACTTGGAAAGAATTCATATTATTTGCTTTATTTGTGGGAAAACGATGATGGTAATGCAAAAATTGTTCAGTACGATTATCTATCAAATAGAATAAATGAAAGTAAGGTTTCCAACACAGCAACAATAACTTGTAGAGATGGATATTTATTTGCGGGGAAATGGCGGCAGGATGAGAGTGATGATTATTACGATTTTTTTGAAGCCTATTATAACGGCTTCTATGCAAATCAATATGTTGCGGAAAAGCAATTCGGCAGCGGCTTCCATGATTTAATATTAGATGATCGGAAAAAGTGTCGGGTTGGCGATGTAGATTTCCATTATCATAAAAAAGGATACTTTTCTACTGAGCCGGAATGGGATGATTATCCGGGAACGTCAGTGGGAGGTTTCTGGTCAGATGATAAGAGCAAACAGGCAGATACCAAGCAAGAAAGAAAAAACCGTACTCATTTATTAAAAGAGATAAATGGAATGGAAAATAATCGTGAATTAAATTATAGCGTGGCTGAATATCAAGTTGGCAATGCGATTTATGGAGTGTGCAATATATATGAAAATGAAGTTACCCATCGGTCAATTGAGTCGGAAGATGTATTGCGCTCATGCTGTTACCAAATAATTCGGGAAACGGATGAACTGAAAATTATGTCACAGGCAGATTCGCGTTTGGGTATCATAGCGTCAGATGCTGTGTTTGTTTTTTTAAAAGATAACGTAATAATTCAGCGGAATATAGAAACAGGAGTTGAAAAGATATTGTATCGCTTTAAAAACATATATTCCAACAAAATATATCCGCAAGGAGATTATTTGTTAGTGGTGGACGGTAGTAAATGTGTTCCTGTTTTATGGAATACAAAATAATATTTGAAAAAGTCACTGAAAGGGAAGGAGGGTAAGTCAAAATAAAAAATATTTGACGAAGAAAATGGAATTTTTAGAGGAATTAGTTACAAATGATGGAATAATGTTTTTATGTGAACTGATGTCTTTTTTTAGTGGTTTTATACTTATATTTAATGTTCAAAGCAAACAAATTTTGTATAATATTTCAGTTTATAGTATTTGTTTTGTAAATGCCTTTCTTTGGGGGTCGTTGCTGCTTATTAGAATAACCGGCAATAAGTGGTTGTTTCTTTTAGGCGGTTTTGCCGGGCTGTTATTAACTTTGATGTTTTTAAAGATTAAAAAGGAGTCCATAAATTATTTGTTTTGTTTCTGGACGTTAGTAAAAATAGGTTTAATAAGTTTTCATTTTTTTATAAATGACTATGCCAATGAAACGGAGGAAAAACTTTTTTTATCAGTTTTTCTCATATCACTCATGGTTGTCGGCATTACGATAATTGTTTCCCTTATATTTAAAGAGAGCAATGGAAGCAGGGAGAAGAGGATAAATCGTATACAGGGGATTTGTAGTTTGTTTTATGGTTCGTGTCTATTTGCCGGCGGTATTTATGAATTTATTTATGATGTATCTGCAAGTGAAGCAAAATTTATCTATGAGAAAAAAGGTTATATAAATATTTATAAGGCGCTGTTAAAAGCAGATTGGACAGAAGATGGCACAGGGGGATTTTTTGTTGGTCTTTGTGTTTGTGCAATAATAGCAGGAGGAGTATGTTTATGTAGAAGAAAGGATGAAAATTCAAAAGGCTTTGAGAGTTCCGGGGGGACGGGAGCATACTACGGGAAAAAGAACAATACGCATGCATAATGATGGTAAGGAATCTGCTATTGGTTATAAAGGAAAGAAGGAAAGATAGTGTGAAAGAAAGTAGAGGAAAGCCATAAAGTGGCGCACTGAAACAAGCTATTGAAAAATAGCCTTTTGAGAC
>CANRQG010000097.1 GCA_947632735.1 uncultured Bacilli bacterium
GATTTATATTAAAATTTTCATTTTAATATCTTTTTCATTTAATATGACTAGTTTTCCATAAAACTTTTCACACTATCATTTTAAGTATTCCTATATTCATAAAAAATTATACCTTTTACAATTAAAAAAGTATGTAAATTACAAATTTACATTTTACACTACTGATGCAATTAGTATTTTCAAATTTGTTTTACAACTTTTTCACCCAACTTTTTCTTGCACAATTCTTATTTTTTTCTTAATAAAATAATACCCCCCCCCCAGGGTGGTATTGTCAAGAAAAAGTTTCAACAAAGCAAAAAATTTTGCAAAAAACATCACTTATATTTAGTCGCACAAAAACCATCAATAACAGCATTAGTTATGTAACTTTCACCAGTATCATATCTAGCCCATACATATACTGTCGCACTATTCCTTATATATGAACTGTATGTAGTGGACACAGTACCAGCTGGTGGGTTTGCATTTCCCTCATTACTAGCCAAAGATGATGTAGCTACTGTTGAAGAATTATTTATTGATACTTTTACTGGTCTGCCGTTAGTCCAACCAAGACGAGCAGTAATTGTACAATAAGAATTAGCTGGTAAAGTTAAAGACACACCTGTATAAATAAGATCAGTTGAATTATAAAAATCACCCCTAGTATAAATACTCTTAACAGTATACAAATTATCCTCAATATCGGATAATCGCGTATCTATCTTGGAACAAGTGCCATCTATCGCATCTTGCACATTATCAACCGCTAAATTAGAATTATCTTCATACACTACATCTTTACTATTTATCAAGCTTTCAGCAACAACAAAAGCTGTTACTCCTGAAAACAAAATACCCATTAAGAAAAATATAACTAACTTGACATTACCTTTTTTCATTTCCAACTCACACCTCAAAGTTTCATTTTATACAATATATTTCATACACGATATCTTATGTATATAGTAAAAATATACACGAAATATCGTGTATTGTCAACACATAATTTTTAATGTATGAAAAAATCTATATAAGAGGTGTGAATATGAATATAAAAAGATTAAAAGATTTAAGACAAGATAAAGATTTATTACAAAAAGATATTGCCAAAATATTAAACATAACCCAACAACAGTATAGTGAATATGAATTAGGTATAAGACTACTACCTATAGATAAACTAGATGCTTTAGCAACTTTTTACGAAACAAGTACAGATTACATCTTAGGAAGAACTAATAATAGAAAACCGTATAAAACCGATAAGAAATAAAGTAAGTCTACTTAGACTCTTTTTTTTACGAAATTTATCCTCTAACAGCCTTATCTATTTCATTAAATAAAGCACTCATTCCTTTATTAAATATTTTCTCGATAGTCTTTGATAACTTCATTCCAACAGTAGATGCTACATTATTATAATTTTTTTCATCTTCCAAATAATTTTTCGCAATAATAGGCTTACCACTTTGAACATCCTTTTCAAACTTCTTAAGAGCATCTTCAGTTAAAGTAGCTTTATTAGAAGTAGAAGTCTCATAATAACCTGTAGTACTACCAAAATATAATGCCAAGAAAAAAATCAAAATAATACTACCAATTAAAATTCCTAAGCTTTTAGCCTTCTTCACTTTGTATCACCTCCAAAAAAACATCCGCAAAAGCTAAACTAGAATTTAAAACTTCCGTAGGCGTATTCTCCATACCGCCTACTTCTATTAAAATAGTATATTTTGAAAAATCCTGATTATAAATACCATTTACCCCAGCTCCTCCTTTTTTTAAAATTCCTTTAGAAAGACCAGGATATTTTTCTTCTATCTTAGCATTTATTTTTTCAATAAATTCTAAATTTTCTAAATAATTAGCATTCTCTAACCCTATTAAAAAAAGAACTTTAGCATAATTTTTATCACCTATAGTAACTGTAGTCCTATCTTTTACTAAACTATCTCTATGAACATCTATAAAATATTTTAATGTTGAATTATTAAGATAAGCATCTTCCATAAAAGACCTTGAAGCTACATAGCAATAATTATAATTCCAACTATTCTGATTTAAAACGTCCATTATTCTTCTTTCTTCTACAATGGAATAAATATTACTTTTTTTAAAAACATCTTCTAAAATATAATCCACCATCATTACAGTAGGATTAATACTAAACTCAACAAAATTACTTGGGGCATATTCTTCCGTTTGATGAGAATTATAAATATAAACAGTTGGTTTTATCTCTACTTCTTGTGATACTTTTTCAACTTCCTTTGGACTCTTATATTCAGCAAATAAAAGCTCAGTAGGTTTCGTTTTCTTTATACTAGAAAAAAATTTTTTAAATATATTTTCCTGACTAAAATTAGCTTCATTAAGAAGTATTTCCACAAACTTTTTATCATCAACTTTCTTTAAATTCTTATCTAAATAATTAAATATCATAACTAAAATAAATATAACTATAAAAAAACATAAAACTTTTCTTTTTTTCTTCTTTTTACCTTTTCTAGCAATAAATCTACTCATACTATCACCATTTATATACTAGCAAACAAAAAGAACTTATTTTGTCGTATTAAAGTTCTTATGTAAAGTTTTATTTATACCATTACCTAATAAAAGACTTAGCTTTTCCATAACAAAATCTATCTCTTTAGGAGTAACCATTAAAGAATTATTTGTTAATACTTCATCTAGTATTTTCTTAAAATCATCTTTTTCTATATCTTTTATTTTTCCTAAAATATTAATATTATTATCATTAAAAAAATTAACCATTTTTACAAATATATCAACAACAATTGTCTTAGCATCAACTATAGTTGGAATTCCTATCGCAATAACTGGAATATTTAAAGTTTTTTTACTAACTTCCCCACGATTATTATTAACGCCACTTCCTGGATGTATTCCCGTATCAGTTATCTGAATTGTTTTATTAACTCTATCAATAGAAGAAGCCGCCAAAGCATCAATTATAATTAAACACTTAGCACCACTTACTTTAGCTAAATTCTTTATCATTTTTATTGTTTCTATGCCCGTTGTTCCAGTGACACTAGGCTTAAAAGAACAAACATTCTGATATCCCTTATCAACATCACCAATATTAAAAAGATATTTAGTAACCAAAACTTTATCTATAGTAAGTGGTCCTAACGCATCAGGTGTTATCTTGTCATTACCCAAACCAATAACAAGTACAGGATTTTTTTCTTTTAAATTCAAAGGCTTAATAAATCTTTTTAACTCTCTAATAAATACTTTTTCTACTTTAGCATAATTATCTTTATCAGTAACATCTAAAAAATTAATTGTTACATAATTATTCTTTCCTCTATTAGAAACTTGTCTTACAACTGTAATATCCTCTTCTTTATATTGCTTCTGGATAATAGCCTTATTATCCTTTTTATCTATAATTAAGTCAGTTCTTAGTGAATATTTATCTAAATCTACCGTATGCATTCTATCACCTATAAATAATATTTCCTAAAATAGTAAAAATTATTTGCTTTTTTTATGATTTTTTGATAAAATTAACTTGTTTACAAAAAGTGAGGTGAAAAAATGCCAAATATTAAAAGTGCTAAGAAACGTATGCGTTCAAATGCTAAGAAAGCTGATGTTAATACTTTAGTATATTCTAGTATGAGAACAGCTATTAAAAAAGTTGAAAAAGAAGTAAAAGCAGGAAATAAAGAAGCTGCTAGTAATAATTTAAATATCGCAATTCAAAAAATTGATAAAGCTTCATCAAGTGGTTTAGTTCATAAAAACAAAGCTGCTCGTTTAAAATCAAGATTAACAAAAATGAAAAATAATATGGAATAAAGTCAGTTAATTAATTGGCTTTTTTCTTTACTTATATAAAAAAATGTTATAAAATTACCTTAGTTAAGTTAGGAGGAGCTATGAAAAAGATATTTACTCTAGCCGTTCTTATGATTATTTTAGGTTTAACTATTAATTATAGAGAGCCTATTCTTAAATTTATTGATGGTTATTTATATCCTAATAATATAACTACTCTTGATAGTGTAAATGAATATTATAGAAATTATGATTTTAATTTTGTAAAGCAAACATCTAATCTAACACCTAATTCTAAAAGTGATTTACTAAATATTTATTATACATTTATTAATGCTGGTAAAAGTCAATTTACTTTTTATTGTCCAAGTGAATATGAAAGTTGTATTGATGATGTTAAGAACTTAGCCAATAATCAAGATACTCTTTCTGATTTAAATAACTTTGTTCATCCATTTAATAGTTTTAATAATATCGAAACAAAGTATGATGCTATGGGTAGAGTTACTATTTCTTTATCAAGAAATTATACAGAAGAGCAAATAAGACAAATAAATGAAAAAATTAATCAATTATCAACTACTCTTATCAATAATAACTTATCAACTATTGATAATATTAAAATAATTCACGATTACATAATAAATAATACAAAATATGACTCAGATAGAAGTGATAGAAACATTTTAACATATAATTCTAATATTGCTTATGGACCATTATTTCAGGGCTATGGAATATGTGGTGGCTATACTGATACAATGCAATTATTCTTAGAAAAATTAAATATTAAAAATTTTCGAGTATCAAGTAATAATCACATTTGGAATGCTGTTTATATAGATGGAAAATGGTATAATCTAGATTTAACTTGGGACGATCCTGTTATTACTAATATAGAAGCTGATGTTTTAGAACATAACTTTTTTATGATAGATACAGCTAAATTATTAGAAATAGAAAAAACAGAACATAATTTTAATCAAGAAGTTTATAGTGAATTAGCCATATAGATAAAAATCTACCAGCTTAGCTGGTAGATTTTCTCCCAAGCCTATAAGGCTTTCTGCAACTGCACGCTTTACAGCGCTCCGTGGTCTGTCATTTG
>CANRQG010000098.1 GCA_947632735.1 uncultured Bacilli bacterium
TTTTTTCTTCTAATAAGATAATACCCCCCCCCAGGGTGGTATTGTCAAGAAAAAGTTTTCGGCACCAAAAGAAAAAAGATGCAAATTATTTGCTCTTTACATATTTATTATAAACATATCAATTAAAAAGTTATAGTCAACATCTTGTGTCTTTGATTTAAAATCTATTTCTTCTAATTTAATCATTAATTTTAAAAGCTCTTCTTCAGAATAAAAATGGGTTAATTCTTTTGTCTTAGCTATTCTATAATCAGATTTTTCTCCTAATTTTAAAGCTATTTCTTTATTACTCAGATGTTCTTTTTCTAATACTTTTACTTGGTACATAATCCTAATTTGACTAGCTATTAGACCTATAATCGCAAGAGGTTCAGTATTATTATAATTAAGTAACTCTTTATAATTTTTTAAAGCTTCTTGCTTATTTTTTTCAGCTAAACTTCTAACAAAAGCAAAAGTTAAATCTCTAGAATCGCCTAGTTTCATTTCAACAAGCTCATAAATATCTTTTTTCGTAATCTTTTTTGTTTGATAAGCAAAATCTTTTAATTTGTGACATTCATTATTTAACTTTGATATATCACCATTACAATAATCTTCAAGTATTCGCACAACTCCAGACTCTAAAGTATAATCTTTAAAAAAGTCTTTAATAAATTCAGCTAAATTTACTTCACATTTTAGATAAGTAAAGTTTTTCTTTAAATCTTTTACAAACTTTAAAGTATTATTAAGTTTTCTTGCGACTACGATTAATAAATTAGTTTCTAAAGCATTAGCTACATAGTTATAAAGATGTTCTAATTCTTTTTTGCTGCTGTCGGGATTAATAGTTTCAATATTTCTAATAATAACTACTTTCTTGGGGCTTAGAAAACTATAGGTATCTAAATCTTCTAAGGCTTGGGATAAAGAACTTTCTTCTAAATCATAGGTACTTATAAGGGCTTCTTCAAAGTTATTTTTCTTGATTAATTCATTAATTGTTTTTTGAAGAGCAACTTCATCATTACTTTCTAAGAGATAACTATTCATTTTTTAGGACTTTCTCTACATATTGTAAAATTTCACTAAGGTTAGTAGCATCTTTACCTCCACCTTGAGCAAAAGTAGCGCTTCCACCACCGTTGCCATTAGAAGATACAGAGGCTTCTTTAACAACTAAACCAGCATTAACAAAGGTATTACTACGACAAATAAAGTTAATAGAACCATCTTTTTTAACATTAGCTAAAAAGACAACGCCTTTACCTATTTCATTAATTATATTATCAGCAACACTCTTTAAAAGATTTACATCTTTGTCTTCAACTTGCATAATTAAGCCTGGTGTTTTATTGTAATCTTTAATATTTTTACGATAGATATCCAAGTTTTCTAGTGTTTTTTGTTCGCGTAATTCGAAATATTTTTTTTCTAAATCTCTGACCTCAGTAGTTACATATTGAAGTTCATTACGATTAAAAATTATATCCTTATAAGAAAGTGGTTTACTATTATCAATATTAACATCAAAAGTTAGCTTTAAGCCCTCAGCCTTAGCACTATCTATTATTTCACGTGATTTAAGTAAAAGCTTTATCATTTCGTCATTATAAGGCTTAATAGCTTCAAACAAAGCATTTTCTATTTTATCATTAGTAACAGCCTCGATACGATAGACATTACTACCTTTAGACTCACAATTTATAATAGCCATTTTCTTAATATCTTTAGTATTACTAGCGTGTGTTCCACCGCATAATTCTATTGACTTACCTATCTTAACAACTCTTACAACATCGCCATACTTTTCACTGAATAAAGCCATTGCTCCCAAAGACTTAGCTTTATCAATAGGCATAATTTCCGTAGAAACAATTAGATTTTTACTTATCATTTCATTCGCAAAATCTTCAACGGCTACTATTTGGTCATCACTAATCTTACCTGAATAAGTAAAGTCAAAACGTAACTTCTCATCATCGACATAGCTTCCTGCTTGTTTAATAGTACTAGAAATAACTTGTTGTAAAGCATATTGTAGTATATGGACAGTTGAATGATTAGCTTCTATTTTATTACGACGACTCTTATCAACAATAAGTTCACAATCATCATTTTCTCTAATGATACCATCAAGAAGACGAACTTTATGAATATGTTGACCATTAGGGCCTTTAAAGACATCAACAACGCGAGCTTTAAAGTTCTTACCAATAATCATACCAGTATCGCTTACTTGACCACCAGATTCAGCATAAAAGCAAGTTCTTTTAATTGAAATATAAGTATCGTGGTCAATGGCTTTAACACGCTCATCGTGGGAGAAAATGGCTAAGACTTTACTTTTTAGACGATAGATTCCATAAGCAAATTCACTTTTTTCAACAAAATCTAATAAAATTTTCTTTTGACTAGCCATCTGAGTTTTATTCTTAGCATTCTTTTTAGCAAGCATTTTTTGGGCATCCATATATTTATCAAATTCTTCTTTAGAAACTTTATAGCCTAATTCTTCAAGATACTCTTCAGTAAGCTCAAAGGGGAAACCATAAGTATCATAAAGTTTAAAGGCTTCTTCACCACTTATATAGCCATCATTAGATTCTTTTACTAATTCTTTTAATCTTCTTTCACCAGCTTCAAGTGTTTTCAAGAACAATTTTTCTTCTTCTAGAACTAAAGCTTCTATTTCAGGACGTTTTTTAGTTAAATAAGGATAAGCTTCTTTCATAACATCAACAACGTCACTAACAATTTTATACATAAAAGGACACTCTAAACCAATTTGTCTACCAAAACGGACACTTCTTCTTAAAAGTCTTCTTAAGACATAGCCACGTCCTACATTTTCAAAACAAGCTCCATCGGCTAAAGCAAAAGTAATAGCGCGAATGTGGTCAGCAATAATTTTAAATTCTTTTTGACCAGTATATTCAAAACCAGCTAATTCTTCTATATGTTTAATAATTGGTTTGAATAAATCAGTTTCAAAATTAGAATCAACTCCCTGGAATATACAACACCATCTTTCAAGACCAGCACCGGTATCAATATTTTTACTAGGTAATTCTTTATATTCACTTCTTGGGATACCCTCTTTAGAATTAAATTGACTAAAGACATTATTCCAAATTTCTATGTAACGTTCCTGGTCTTCATCTTTTTTAAATAGTTCAAAAGCATTGTGATTTGGGTCATATTTTTCTCCTCTATCAAAGAAAATTTCACTATCGGGTCCACAGGGTCCTTCGCCTATTTCCCAAAAATTACCTTCAAGGGGAATAATGTGACTAGCATCAAGTCCTACTTCTATCCATCTCTTTTTAGTCGCATCATCAGTAGTATAAACTGTTACATACAATAAATCTTTATCAATACCAAAATATTCTTGACTTGTCAATAACTCAAAAGCATAAGAAATAGCTTCTTTTTTAAAATAATCTCCAACAGAAAAATTACCCATCATTTCAAAGAAAGTTAGATGTCTCTTAGTAATTCCGACATTATCAATGTCATTTGTCCTAATACATTTTTGAATATTAACAATTCTTCTTGAATCAGGCACTTCACTACCATCAAAATATTTTTTTAAAGGAGTAACGCCAGCATTTATCCAAAGAAGGCTATCATCATTTATAGGTATTAAAGGAGCACTTTCATAAATCTTATGGCCTTTTTCTGTAAAAAAGTGAAACCACATATTTCTAATATCATTATGGCTCATATATTTCATCTTACTTCACCTCGTCTATATCTAATAAAATATTTTCTAATCTTTCTATATAATCAGTTACGGTTCCATTATTAAAAATAAAATAATCAGCATAGGCAATTGGTCCACCTTTAGCTAAGTTTTCTATTTCGGATACATCTCTTTTAACAATATCTTCGCTATTAAAAGGACGGATTTTTCTTTTACTAACTCTTTCATAGCGTAGTTTCTTATCATTAACAACGGCTATCATTTTTAAGTCATTACCAAAAGCTTCTTTTAAAACTAAAAACTCATCCCAAGAATAAAGTCCATCTAAAACGGTATCTTTTTTAGCATAACTTTCTTTAATTTTTGGTAATAACACTATCGCTATTGCGGCCATACCATAATCACTTCGTAGTTTTTCACGCATATATTTTTCATTATCAGGAGTAATTTCCATATTAGCCTTTTTTAATTCATCAAGAACTACGCCTCCAAAATAAATCTTTTCCCAGCCTTTTTTTTCTAAATAATCGGTCGCGATACTTTTACCACTACCACTCATACCAACTATCGCTACTAACTTTCTCATATAATTTCTCCTTTTTCAATATCCTTAACTATTTCTTTAGCTTTCTTTTTTAATTCCGTTAAAGATTTATTTTTAATAATGTAATCAAAAGCATCATATTTAGTAATTTCTGTTTCTGTAATATGATTAGCTTCGTCATTTGTTAACTCAGTATTATAATTTTCTCTTTCAATTTTTATTGTCACTACTTGCTGATATTTTTTCTTAATGCTTACAAATTCATCAATTAATCTAGCATCAGTAATAATAAAAGTATCAAAGAAGTTGCTTAATATTTCTATATCTTCATAAAGTCTTTCTAAAAGAAAATCCTTTTTACCAAGTTTTTCTTTAATAATTTCTATACCCATCTTTTGTAAAAACTCTCTTGGCTTTTCACTGATATTACCATCCCAAGAAAAATATTCTCTAGCATAAGTATATAATGGCTGAGTAATGTGCATAACACACGGCCTATAGCCATATTCTTTTAATTCTTCCCGTAAATATGCTCCAAAAGTACTTTTACCACACTTTGCTTGCCCACCAATAACAAATATTTTCATTTTACTCTCCTTTTTAACAACAAAAGACCAATAACTAGGAGGACAAAAGCCCGGTACCATCCTATCTTGGTCTTAATTA
>CANRQG010000099.1 GCA_947632735.1 uncultured Bacilli bacterium
GAGAAAAAAACTTAAAAAAAATTTGTAAACAAACTAAAAAGTAAAAAACTTACGCATTTTTTCAAAATAAAAAAAAAACTCCTTAAACCTTTATATATAAAGACCTAGGGAGTTTTTAGTTTTTAAAAAGTGTTTAAGTTGAGAGCATATTTATCAAAACAAAACAACTATTTTTAATTTTTTTTCCAATAAAATTGCCTTTTAAAAAAACTTAATATAAAATAATCTTAGGTGATTATAATGAATGAACAACAAAAACTTACTTTAAAAATGGCCCTTTTATTTCTTGTAATCTTTGTTTTCTTTGGCGTCATCATCGTTAAAGAAAAGTTTGAGATTCTTTTTCTTCCTAAAGTAGAAAAAATCTTTGATGCTTATATTGACAAAAATTATTCAAATATGAATCTAAAAAATGGCAAAATAACCTATAAATATGATACCTTTACTCTAAAACTTTCTTCCTCTAAAAACAAACATCTTTATTTCTACTTAACTTATTCTAAGAAAAAAGTAAAAAGTACTTATCAAAAAGACTATGTTAAAGGAACAACTTTACTAAACTATATATCTAAAAATATTGAAGAAAATATATACAAGAAAACCAAAGAAAAAGTTAAAGTTTCACTACCTAAAAACTTTAACACCTTAACTCCTAATTTAAAGCAAACTCTCTTAACCTCAACCAACTATTCTTCTTTAAAAATCTATAATCTTGAAAAAGAATTTATGATAAATACTTGGCAAAAAGAAAATATAGTTGAATCCATCCTAACTTATAACAAAACTTTACAAGAAAATAATATTATTCCCAAGACCTACACTATCATTCTAACTGATGAAACTGATTATAAATCTCTTGCTATTTCTAATTTAAGTACTAACCAAGTAAATGAAAACACCTTACCTGAAGTAATAAATGCCATCTTAAATGATGACACTAGCTTTCTAAAGGAAAAACAAATTACCTATAAATATTTAAATTCATAGAAAAAAGAGGTCTCCCTCTTAGTAATTATAAGAGCCAAATGCTCCACCTAATATAATAGCTAATAGTATATATAAGATAATGATTAATAAAAAGCCATTACCTCCTCTACTACCAGTACCAGTGCAAGCACAAGTAGTAGTTACGACATTATTATCTTGACACATTTAAAACACCTCCTTAAATATAAGCACCTAAAATTATAACTAAAAGAATAAACAATACTAAAATGATAGCTGAATTAGAAATACAATTATTCATATTTTTTCCTCCTTTTTTATTGCTTTCAAAATATTTTATGGCAAAAGTACCATTTGTGTGATTATATCTATCATATTTTATTGCACTAATCGCAATTTTTTGTTATTATAATTAGATGTATAGGAGGAAAAAAGATGAAGAAAAAATATTTATTAATAAGTGTCTTATTTCTATTATTAATAACTGGTTGTGGAAAAAAGGCCGAATTAAAAAATGGTAGTGAAGTAGCTGTATCCGTTAAAGGTGGAAAAATAAGTGCAACTGAGTATTATGAAAGCATTAAAGAAAATAATATTTCTAGAATAATTGATACCATCGACCACAAACTTCTTGATGAAAAATACAAAACTGATGAAGATGAAGAAAAAGAAGTCACTTCACAAATTGAACAAATAAAAACAAACTACGGTTCTGATGAAGATAACTATAAAGCTGTCTTAAGACAATATTTTGGTGTTGAATCAGAAAAAGAACTAAAAGAAGTTCTCTCATTAGAATATAAAAGAAATATGGCCGTTGAAGACTATGTAAAAAAACACTTAACTGATAAAGAAATAAATGATTATTATGAAGATAATATCTATGGAGATGTCAAAGCTAGTCATATCTTAATTACTTTAAATGTTAAAGATGACGCTACTGATAGTGAAAAAACAGAAGCTGAAGAAGCTGCTTTGAAAAAAGCCAATGAAATAATTGAAAAATTAAACGATGGCAAATCATTTAAGTCCTTAGCTAAAAAATATTCTGAAGATGAAAAAACAGCTATTAATGGTGGAGACCTAGGATACTTCAGCTACGACGATATGCAAACAGAATTTAGTGAAGCTACTAAAAAATTGAAAAAAAATGAATACACTAAAGAACCAGTAAAAACAGAACTTGGCTATCACATAATACTAAAAACTGGTGAAAAAGCTAAACCTAAATTAAGTAAAGTAAAAGATGACATCAAAAATTCTCTAAAAGAAGAAAAACTACAAAATGACGCTACTTTATACTATAAAACACTAGTTAAAATAAGAGAAGAAAACAAAATTAAATGGAATGATGATGCTCTAGAAAAAGCATATAATGATTATATGGATGATTTAATTGAAGCTGCCGAAAAGACATCAGAATAGACAAAGTAAAAGAACTAACTGCTAGTTCTTTTTTTATATATAGATATTTTCTTTTTATTATAAATGCATTCATACTTTTTATCATACTTTAAATAAGTATATATCGGATAAGTATTATCAACTAAAAAATAATCAAAATCATACTTATCTATAAGCTTAACATAGTCTTTTTCTAGCTTAGAAATATTTAAATAATCTTCATAATTATACTCAGAATATAAATCAGCTCTACCATCTATAAAGACCTTTATTCCATTATAAATTAATTCTCCACCATAATTATACATATTAAATAGCTTCTGCGGTTTTTCTTCTTTTATAATAGAAATTATTTCCTTATTCAAATCCTTAGTCTTAATACCTTTAAAAGCCATTTTTTCGTTAGCAAAAAATATTCCCATAAATAATAAGCCTACTAAAAAAATTACCAAATTACTATAATTATCATATTTTCTCTTCTTAACATATTTAAATACTACAAAAGACATAACTATATAAGTATATCCCCAAAATCTAACACTCTTAAGACCTAAAAATAAAACACTAATAAATAATAAAAAGTCTATAAAAGCTATTTTCTTCTCACTTATCAAAAATATCAAAACAATAATAAAACAAAATAAGAAATAAGGTAAATGAGCTAAATTAGTTAAAGTAGTAGGCTGCCACTCCGCTATATTATTAAGCATAACCGTATTAGAAAGATTAGTATAAGGATAAGAAAGCATCTTTATACTATGAATATTTAAACAAATACTTACTATACATAAAAGCATTACCAAGAAATATTTCTTTAACTGCTTTTTACTAATTCTCTTAGCTTCCATCTTCGAAAAATTAAAATTAAAGATTCCACCTATTATAAATAAAAGACAAAATATATAAGATAAATTACTTGAACCACCGTGAATATTAGCCCATAAAATAGTAAAAACTGGTAATAAATAAACCTTTTTAGAATCTTCATTCTTATATAAATCAAACAATAAATAAATTGTTAAAGCTAAAAAGCAAAAACTAAGTAAATGTGGTCTTGCTTGAGCATATATAATAAGTATTAGAAAAAAAGAAAGCCATAACAAAGAAAAAGGTATATTTTTTAACATCTCTTTCTTATTACCACAAAAAATTATTACTAAAAGCATTAAGAAACAACTAAAAACATAAACTAAAATATGAAACTTTCCAAAGATTAGCTTTAAAGAATATAAAATAACCTCAAAGAGCCATTCGTGACTAAACCAATACTTTCCCTGAACAAACCAAGAAAAAACATCTTTCTTTAAAATACCATTTTTAAACATATATTCTCCAGCTTTTATATGCCAAAAATAGTCACTTTCCCTTACCACAAATAGTAGCATAAAAAGAGCAATAGACAAAAGTAAAAACCAAAAAGCTAGACTTGTCCTTTTCTTATTCTTCATAGTATAAGCCTTTCTGATACAACTTTTCATTAATCTTTCTTTCTAACTCTTTTCCACTATATTTATGACTAAGTCTTTTCTTTAACTTTTCGTATTCCTTATTTCTAATCTCTTCATTATTAGAAAAATCCTTATCAGAAATAACCTTAGTAATTAATTCATTTTCATAACCTAGATTTATTAAGTCATTAATTATCTTCTGTTTTAAAACAAAGCCTCCTCTATTTCTATTAGTCTTTAACATCTTAGTTGTAAGTTTCTCTATTTTTTCTAATTGGTCTTTATCCGTAAAATTAATTAATTCTTCATCTATTATTTCTTCTTCTATTTTCTTATCAAGCAATTCTTTTTTTATTTTAAAAGGTCCTTTATTCGTCGTTATCATTTGATTATTAATATAACTTCTAGCAAATATTTTATCATTTAAATAGCCTTGATTAATTAACTTATCAATAGCTAAATCAATATAATTACTAGAATATTCTTTTTTTCTAAGAACTTCTTTTAATTCATATACACTCTTAAAACGCATCTTAATATTATTTAAAGCAACATAATAAACTTCCCATTCCTGATTATACTTATTTATTTCATTTAAATCACTAGGAATAATCTCTTTATTAAGAAGTAAATTATATTTTAAAATAACTTCCTCGTATAAAATAAGAACTTCTCCATTATCTAAAAGTAATCTATACTTTCCGCCTTTTTCTTTTTTATAACGCTCTATTTTCATAACTTGATGCACCACCTATAAATATTTTATCATATAAAGTGGTTTTTTTTTAAATTTATTTGCCGAACCCCTAAAAGAAAATATTTTATAGAAACTTAGAGCGTTTACTTAACTCTTTTATACATAAAAACAGTTATGTATGCATCTTGTACACTTATAGATTTACCTCCTCCAGTAGCTCCTGTATTACTAGCAATTCCTGTAAATGTACTTGATACTGTTCCTGCTGCGGTTACTGAGTGAGTATGGTTGGCACTATTAGAGCCTGTTGTTCCACTAAA
>CANRQG010000100.1 GCA_947632735.1 uncultured Bacilli bacterium
ACGGAAAGTTCAGAGAAATGGACGAAAATGACAAGCTGTTTGTCGCTATTAAAAAAATCAAGGAAAAGATAGCGAAAGATAATAACAAAGGAGTATAGGTTATGACAGAGGCAATTATAGTTGCTTTGATAACAGGCGGATTATCAGTTCTCGGAGTGGTTATATCAAATATCAGTTCAAACCGTAAAATGCAATCTGAAATTGAAAAACAGCAAGCGGTAACGGAAACAAAGATAGATGAGTTAACTCGTGAAGTTCGTGAGCATAATGGATTTGCCAAACGAATGCCTGTTGTTGAAGAACAAATCAAAGTTATAAATCATAGAATAAAAGATATTGAAAGCGAGGTGAAATAAGATGGATAAGATTATCAAGAAAATCACATCAAGAAAATTCATTGTAACTGCTGTAATCATTGCGGCAGGTATCGGCGCCGCTCTTAAATCCGCAAATAATGAAAAGGTACAGATTGCAGGGTATGTTATCGCAGGTGTAGCGGCGGTTGCTTATATGGTAATTGAAGGCACTGTTGATAAAGCATCTGTTCAGGCAGAAACAAAAAATGTGCTTGATTCAGTTGAGGGTATTGAAGTTAATTCAGAAGAATTAAAAACGGAGGATTAAGACAATGAAAAAGATTATTGATGGAATTATTTGCACGCTTCTTAGCGTACTTTTCATTTTTAGTATGTTCGCAGGATGCAGTAATGATGTTGAGGTATCAGTTGACGAAACTGTAACAGAACAGACCACACGGGCAGTTGATACCAACAACAATGTCAGCAGTGTAGAGACAGTGACAATATCTGATGAAATTCAGAAAATAGCTGCCGATACAAAAAATGCGGTTGCATCCAAACAGGATATAGCAACAGATGAGCTTGCACCTGTTCCCGATAATGAAGCAGATATTGTTGATGAAGGCGCAATAGAGCCTGATGCACAGGTCGAACAGGAAAATCCGTCCTATGACGGAACGAACACAGGCAAAGGCAATAAATTACTCGGCGCTTGCTCCGGGCTTACATATTACAGTCAGGCTGACAGCCGATGGGCTAATAAGCCTTATACAAGCATAGGCGATAAGAGCCAAACAATGAAATCATCCGCTTGCGGTCCCACATCGGCGGCAATGGTTGTATCAAGCTCAAAGGGAGCTATACTCCCTACTACTATGGCACAGTTATTTGTAGACAATGATTATCGTACAAGCAATAACGGAACGGCGTGGGCTTGCTGGTCTTTTGTAGCTGATTACTTTGATTTTAACGAATATCATTCCACATCATCATTTAATACGATGATAAAATATCTTAAGACAGATAAAAACAAAGACGGTATAGCAGATTATTTTGTTGTTGCCTCCTGTAATTCGGGATTATTTACAACAGGCGGACATTACATAGTGCTTGTAGCGGATAACGGTGGTACAATTACAGTATACGACCCTTATCTGTATTCAGGAAAGTTTAATACTGCGTCAAGACGTGCCGCAGGGGTAACGGTAAGCGGTAATTCTGCATTTGTAAGCGAGAGCAGTTTTAAAAGATACGGCAATACTGTTAATTACTGGATTTATAGTAATGACTACAAGGCTACAAGCAAATCATCCGGCAATACCTCAAGCAAGCCGAAAGCCACAAGCTATACAAGATATGTTGCCACACAGAGTTTAAATCTTAATGTACGTAAAAGTGCAAGCAGCTCGGCAGCCATTGTCGGAACGCTTGCAAAAGGAGCTAAAGTAACGGTTATTGCAACGAGCGGAGGTTGGTCTAAAATCGGTACTAACAAATGGGTAAGCACCGCTTATCTCTCTGCATCTCCTGTAACATCAGCAAAACTGCCGACATATACAAAAGGTAAGGTTTACACTTTAAAGGGTGTTAGGGGCATATATGCGAATCACAATGCGGGTGTAAGGAAAAAGGTCAAGGAGCTGACTACAGACGGCAAGAAGAACGCAACCTCAAAAATTCGTAACGCAAATGCATACTTTAAATCAGGTACTAAAATAACGGTACTTGACAGCTATACCGATACAAAGCTCAAAAAAGTATGGATTGAGTGCCCATCCGGATGGATTACCGCTTACAACAATAATACGAATTGGCTGAAATGAAAGGATGAGTATTATGAAATTTGATTATATTGAAGACGATTGGTCATAAAATATGAAAGGAGAAGTGTTATGGGACTTGGAACAGCACCTGAATTGTAAATCTAAAATAATGCCCCTTACCTCGTAAGAGATAAGGGGTAATTGTTATGCCATAATTAGTATAATTTAATTTGAATTTATAAAAGTTTTGTGATATAATATTAATAATTTATGAGAGGAGTAAAATATGGTTAAATCAATTGAAATAATTAATAAATATCCTCAAATAAAAAATGCAACTTTTGATGATGCAAAAAAACTATATTCAAATTACCATATATTAATGTCTAATAGCGAATTATCAGACATGATTTTTGATATTCTAGGACTTAAACTCGAAAAAGCCGATGATTCAAGAGAAATTGTTAATGCAGTTACAAATTATAATTACCCAAATGAGATTGCAATAAAATCATCATTTATAAATAATGTTTTACTAAAATTCAAAAATCAAATAACGATTTTTGAATTAAGCATTGGAGAATGCCGAGCTGATTTATGTAAAATAAACGGAAAAAGTACAGTTTATGAAATAAAAACTGATCTTGATAATTTTAAACGCTTAAATAAACAACTCCAAGAATACTCAAGCATTTTTGAAGAAACTTATATAATTTGTTCTGAAAAGAGAATAAATGAAGTAATAAAAATTATTCCAGAATTTGTTGGGGTTTATTCTTATAGGTTTACAAATAGAATGAATTATAGATTTGAAAAAATTCGAAATGCAGTAGAATCGCCTAATTTAAATAAGCATAAGCAATTAAATGTCTTTACATCCTATGAAAAATCATACTATTCACTTAATGAAAATTCTAGTTTTGAAGAAGTTAATAAATGCCTAAAATTAGCATTAAAAAATAGATATAAAGACAAATGGACTTTTTTAGCCAAAAACAATACTGATATTTTTGAAATTGATTATCAATGGTTCTATAAAAATCGTATAAATCCTAAGATTATATATTCTTATTAAAAATATAAAGGCGTGAAAATCACGCCTTTATATTTTGCCAATATTTTTATTTATTTGATCAATATATCTAATTATTGTTGATTGTATCCAAAATGAATGAGAAAGAATCTTTGGCTGATTGTGAATTAAATCATAAGCTATACAATCTCCATTATAATTTAAGATCGATTCACGTGATAAAACTCTTCTTTTAACTTCTGGATATCCGTGAACTCCTAATCCAGTATCTTTATTGGTAAAAGCCCAGAACTTATTTTTAGAAAAATCGTACATTAAGCACAGAGCTGACCCTTTTGATATTGATCCTCCTGAAGGCAATACATCTTTATAGCCAGCATAATCTCCAAATCCATTAAATCCTAAATTTAAATATTCTTCAATCATTAAATTATCAATTATATTTGTGTATGAATCTTCATCAAAATCTTTATTTTGATAGGAAGCATAGCGAGGTGAATTAAGAATGATTTTATATGCGCTTATTTTTAATTTATTTAAAGCATTGATTTCCATCATTAATTCTTTATATTTTGTTTCTTCTATATCAAATAATAAATAATCCGACTCGCGTAATTCTTCAATTATTTTTTTATAGTATATCGCAGTATCCGCAGTTACTCTAAAAGCTATACTAGAAAATTTTAGCTTCAGCTCTTCAACTAATGAATATAATTTTGAAAAATTATCATTGAATTTTTTTCTTGTAGAGATGACTGGAATAAAATGCTCATTATAATCAAGTTTCAATAATTTATTGTAATAATCATCTAAATTTCTTAAACTTATTCCAAGTGCAGCACGTGATTCATTAAATGATTTGTACTTATCTTGATCAATTCTTAAATAATCAATAAATGCTTTTTTATCTTGTATGCAGTTAATCAAATTCTCAATTGTACAGATATCTGCATCTGTTGGCTCTATTTTAGAATATTTTCTATGACCGTTTTCAATAATGTATTTACTTTTCCCTGTCTCTGGATCTATTTCATTTTTTCGATGGTAATTTTCAGAAAAGATTTCAATTAAAGGAATAATTTCATTTGAAAATAAATCATTATATTCTTTTAATATTCTTTTTTCTGTCTTTCTAAATTTTAATATTGGAACATACATAATTGTTTTCCTCCTAGTTAGTTCAATTGATAAGAATATACGTCCATCAGCATAAATAAATCCAATTAAACATTAACATTTAGAAAAATTTAATCAATATAAATTACAAAACTGCATAAATAATTGACAAAAATACAGATGAAATTACAAATTTTATATATAAATAAAAAGCCCTCAGTTCTTACTTATTTGTAGAGCTGAGGGCATTTTTTTGTTTATTAATTATTTTTGTTGTAGGTCAGAATTTTTTCAATCAACAGTCTTTCACACCAATCAGGGCAAGCTCGTTGACCACCC
>CANRQG010000101.1 GCA_947632735.1 uncultured Bacilli bacterium
TGTTGCTTGGGAAAACAGCAAAGTTAAGGTAGGTAGTGGTAGTAGTTTTAGTGAGGAAAGGGCTACTGGCTATGCCAATAATGGGACTAATGCTGGGAATGGCTTTGATGCTTGGAATGCCGATAACGGCTATGATAGTGACAATGGCTACTATGATGGTGACAGTGGCTTTGATGCTGAGTATACTGATAATGGATATAATGATGAGTACAATGGTAATGGCTATAAAAATAATGAATATACTGATGGTTACTATGGTAATGATTTTGTTAGGAATGAAGACAGTATTGATGAGCCAGTTATAGTTCAAGAGGCATATGATGCGAGTAATAAAAAAGTTAGGCAAAAGGAAGAAGTTTCAAGGGAGGATTTAGCTCAGGAACAAAGTTTTTTAGATGAGAAGTATGATGAGTTACTTGATAAAGAGGGGATTATTTTATTAAAGCCAATGTCTAAGGAACGGATAGACAAGATACTTAATATGGCTGATGATTATCCTGATATGGTAGCTTTTGTAATTGAACAGGGTAGTAAGGAACAGGTAGTATTAAGATACAAGCCAGTTGATAGTGAATATATTGATGTTAAAGGGATTATCGCAGAATCTGCTCAATCTTTTAATGATAAAGATTATGATAAGTGTATTGAATGCAACTTACAGTTACTTAGGACTTTTAAGCATCCTAGGTCGATAGTTTATTCTAGGTTAGGTTTATCATATATGAAAAAGGGAGAGATAGACCTTGCGGTTCAGTATTTAATGGTAGCGAATGACTTGGCTAAGAAGGAAAATTTGGAATATGACTATAGTGATTTAATTGCTCGTTTAAATGGTGATATAGCTCACGAGGATATGAAGCCGGTTTTCAAGATGTCGCAACAGGATTTTGATTACAGTGATGTCAATGATTTTTATGGTATTAAGGACTTTGAGGAGATAAATTCGCTTATTATTGAAACGGGGCTTGATGTGGAGTCTGCTTGTCATCAGTTAGGAATGTCGGATGAAGATACGGCAATTATAGAACTTATTTATGCAAAAGAATATTATGCTAACGGGGACTTTGACAGAGGTGATTTATTCCTTAGGTCGGTTGAGAGATGTAAGAATAAGACGGATGAGGTAAAAAGAATTTTTAAGGAAATAATGAAGAATAAGAGGTTTTACCAGAATAGGAAGGAAAGTAATAAGGAGTTAGTACTGGCACCTGCTACTAAAAGAAAATTAAAAGAAAAAAGCTCAACTTAAGTGAGCCTTTTTTGTTGGGTATAGATGGGATGTAGGTTGTATGCCGGTTATTTTTACTTTGGTTTAGTTTAGTGGTAATTATTGTTTGGAGAAGATTAATTGTTTGGCCTTTTTGTATTCTTCTTGAGTTATTAGGTTATGATTATAGCAAGATGTTAGTTTTTCTAATTCGTGGGCTTGATTTTTTATTGTCTCTTCTAGGCGACGGTTTTCTTCTTCGAGCATTGTTTGGGTGGCTCTTTTTTGGCCTTCTTGTAAGCAGTTGGTAAAGAAGGAAAATTTGGTATTATAGTAGCGGTCTTCTGGGTCAGCAATGGTTCTTTTTCCTCTAATTACTTTATTTTGAGCTTCAAAAGTAGCTTTTTGTGCAACTGGAACGGCGATTATTTTTGTTGAGTTTTCGATATCTACATATACGGAAACAATTTGGTCTTTGGGAATATTTTCTAGTGGTTTATTAAAGGTTTTTTCATAGTCACTAGCGGAAATATCAAGATACCAGAACCATAAATTATTGGTTGACTTGATTAGACCATTACCATATTTATTAATAATTTCTCCGAAGAGTTCGGACTCATCTTTTGTATTTACTAGGTCTTTTATATTTAATAGGTGTTTATAGCGCTTTACGGCGGGATTTTTTTCTAGCTCTTCTAGTTCTTTTAAGTCGCCTGTTGCGATTTTTGTAATGTCATTATAGTCTTGTTTTAGTTGTTTTAGTGTTTCTTTATCCATAGCAGTTCCACCTTTCTTTAATAATTATATATGTTTATTTAATTTTTTGTCAAAGCATATGTATAAAACACTTCTTTATAGCCAACACCTAGTTTAACAAAATCTCTTTCAAATTCTGATAATTTGCCACCCCAATGTTCATATACATTTCTCGCTTTTGTATTGTCTTTTAAAACACCAATTACATATTGGGAAGCACCATTTTTAGATGCCCATTCTTCAAAAATTTCTTTGAACTTAGTGCTAATACCTAGGCCTTGGAATCTTGAATCAATATATAGTCCAATTAAATCTGCATATTCACTAAAGTCTTCATATGACGATTTAATACTTCCACACATAGTACCGATTATTTTTCCATTATATTCAGCTACATAGGCAATATTTCTGTCATTATTTTGTATTTTATCATCGAAAGTTTTTATTTTTTCTTCTAATTTGCTTTCTCTATCTATAAATACTTGTTCTGGAAAGATATTTTTATAGGCATCTCTCCATATCTTAAGGCCAAAAATTGTCCATTCTCTAGCATCATTTGAGGTAACTTTTCTTATCTTCAATAAGTTTTTATCCATATTGGCAACTCCCTATCTAATCCATTCATCTTTAAGTAAGCCTGTTATGTATTCATCTTCTAGTTTGTTTGATGATTTTGATATAAATCTTTGTCTTCTAATTCCTTCGTCTTTATAACCAAACCTTAACTGCATTTTATGGGACTTTTCATTTTCTTTAAAATAGCCATTTTCTAATCTTCTTAGACCAAGTTCTTCAAAGGCATATTTTATTCTAGCTCCAAAGGCTTCTGTTCCATAGCCTTTACCCCAATATTTTTCATTAATCCAGATACCACCTGTTGCGATGCCATTATCTGTATCTATAATAGTTAGCTCAGTTCCGCCAATAACTTTATTTTCACTTTTCAATTCTATAGCAAAATTGTATGAATTATTGTTTAGTGATTCATTAATGAAATAGATAGCATCTTCTTTCGTGTAGGGATATGGAACTCTGGCTAAAAAGTGGGAAACATTAATATTATTTAAGCCCTCAACTATGTCATTAGCATCTTCTATTTTAAATTTTCTTAGTATTAATCTAGCTGTTTCTATAATTATATCTTTATCCATATTTTTAACTTCCTATCTAATTTTCTTATTTTTGGGATAAATTTCTTCTAGTATTTAACTTTTAAATAATGTAGTATTTTCGAGTGTTTGGCACCAAATACTTTCCTTTAAACATCAAAGCAATGTTTGTAGTTATTCATTTACTAATAAGATTATATCATTATTGTTTATTTTTTCGCAACTATGCCATATAGGACTCTTTCTAGTAATATGCCTTTTTTTGTTGTATGGTTTTTTACATATTCATTGAACAGGTGTTGGTCTACTGATTTTAGATGTTCTTGGAATGAATCTTCTATTTCTGAGAAGTCGTCTAAAATTGGGGTTTTTAATAATAGGGCCATTAAATCTTCTTCGGTTTTGTAATATTCATTTATTTTTATTTCTACTTTTTCAACTTGGGAAAAGCCGGCATTTACTACATCTTCGTAGTCTTTTTCGGATAAGGCTTTTTTGTCTTTATAGGCTTGACCTTTGCCAAAGAGTTTTTTTAATTCCCAGCAATCTTTCTTATCAACGCCTTCAATTATTAACGTTCCACCTTTCGTTAGGCAACTATAGATTTGTTTTGCATCAATTACTGTGTGTCTTGCGGTTACTAAATCAAATAATTCATCTGGAAAGGTCATTTTTAGATTATCCATTACGGCAAACTTTACGTTCTTTTCTGGATATTTTTGGGCATTTTCTTTTGCTGTTTCTATCATTTGTTTTGAAAAATCTGTTGCGAGTAACATTCTTACAGCGGGATATTTCTTTAAAATTTTTTCGCCGCCACCGGTTCCTATATCTAAGCATAGGGACTTTTCATTTGTGTTTTTCTTTATTTGGTCAAAATATTCCCAATTAGTTAAGCATTCTTCTTCATATTTTATTTTGCTAAAATCCCAATTTGCCAAGTTTGAATAGTATTCTAATGTTTTTTCTTTCATTTTTTATATCTCCTTTTTTTATATTTTCTTTTTTATATATCCTTTTAAAATTTCTTTTTTATAAATATTTGGTTGTATAAAATTGTATCAAAAAAGAACCTCCCTTCTATGAACGTAAGCAAAAACAACCATAATTTTGCCTATGGCTTAGATTTTTGCCATTCATAAAGAAAGATTCTCAACATTCTTTATTATTCAAACTATTTCTAGTTATCAGTTTCTTTGATAGTATTACGCGAATGGTCGAATTGAAATACTACGGTAACATATTAACATAATATCAAATTAATGTCAAATTTTTCTTGTATTCTCCTATACTTTGCTCTAATTTGTTTATAACATTCTCTTTATCATTCTTTGTACTAGAAATATAATATTTTTCTGTTGTTTCAATTCTCTTATGTCCTAATACTTCAGCAATGTCTTTTATTTCACAACCACTCCTTAAACTAATAGTAGCAAAGCTACC
>CANRQG010000102.1 GCA_947632735.1 uncultured Bacilli bacterium
TTTATATATGATGATTGTAAAATAGGTGATGATGATGGCTTCAGACATAGCAAATGGCTGTCTTTTATGGCTGAAAGGCTTGCTATAGCTAAAAAGTTATTGACAGATAGGGGCGTTGTTTTTATTTCGATTGATGATAATGAACAGGCGGCATTGAAAATGCTGTGCGATGAGATTTTTGGAGAGTATAGTTTTGTTGCTCTGATACCTTGGAGAAAAAGAACTGCAAAGTCAGATGTGCCTTTTGGTATATCACAAGATTGTGAAAGTATTTTATGTTATGCAAATCCAATGTTTAAAGCGGCGGTTAAGGGAAAAGAAAGAAAATACTATGAGACGAATGACTTTCCAGGAAAACCTTGGAGATTTCATGATTTAACAAAACAGACCACTATTGAAGAACGTCCAAATAGTAATTTTACAATAGTAAATCCTAAAAATGGGGAAGAATTTCCAGTTAATCCTCACAGAAGTTGGGCTATCACAAAAGAAACATTTGAATACTATTATTCTGTAAACAGAATCATTTTCCCCGGAGATTATGATTTTTTAAATATATCAAAGCCTGTTTTGCGTTATTGGAAAGAAGACGATATAAAAAAGATGGGAGCTGATTTTGGTCTTGTTGCAGCCAGCACTTATCTGCCTTCAGAAATTGTTGGAATGACACAGGATGGAACAAAAGAAATTACAGACCTGTTTGGTGTGAAGAAGTTTAGTTTCCCAAAACCGATAGGCTTGATCAAGTATCTTGTAGAAATTGCTACAGTACAAAATAATAGAGCCATTGTTTTGGATTTTTTTGCTGGAAGTGGAACAACTGCGCAGGCGGTAATGGAACTCAACCAACAAGATGGTGGTCATAGAAATTTTATTCTTTGCACGAACAATGAAAATGGTATTTGCACTGATATTACATATCCTCGTATCAAAACAGTCATTACAGGAGAAAGGGCGGACGGAAGTAGGTATTCAGAAGGAATACCTGCCAATTTAAAATACTATCAAACTGATTTTGTCTCAAAAGATGAAGAATATATATCAGAAGCTTTATTAGATCATATCGCTGAAATGATTCAATTAGAGCATGGTGTGAAGCTGGATGGAAAATCTTATATCATGCTTCTTGATGATGAGGAGGCAGATACTTTGGCTGCACATTGGACAGAATATCCGGATATTCGGGCATTGTATGTATCCAAAAATATACTTTTTACAACCGAACAAAATGCGCTTTTCCATGATGTGGACGTTTATGTTATTCCGGATTATTATTTTAATTTTGAACTTAGGGAGGTAGGGGAAACATGGTAACGGGACTTACTGTGTCGCTCTTTGATTTCCAGGAGAGAACTGTAATTAAGCTGTTGGATTTAACTACAGATAATCAAAGCAAACAAACTATTGTTGTAAAGGCACCCACAGGATCTGGCAAAACTATTATTTTGATTGGCTTTGTAGATGAATATTTGAATAAAATCAATGCTGAAACCGCTTTTATATGGCTATGTCCAGGGAAAGGTGATTTGGAGGAACAAAGTAGAAAGCGTATGATAGAGGTTGCCCCGCACCGTAATACTCAAAACTTGTTTGAAGCACTTCAAAACGGATTTGTGCCGGAAAGTGTTACATTTATTAATTGGGAATTGGTAACTAAGCGCGGAAATACAGCAATTCGCGATAGTGAACGGAAAAACTTATATGACCGTATTGCTGATGCGCACAGAAAAGGGATAGAGTTTATTGTGATTATTGACGAAGAACATTCCAATAATACGGCAAAGGCAAAAACTATTATAGATGCATTTGCTGCAAAAAACATAGTTCGTGTCAGTGCAACAGCTATCCAAAATAATCGTTATGAATTTTATGAAATTGATGAAACGGACGTCATTGATAAAGGATTGATTACAAAAGCTTTATATGTAAATGAGGGTGTGGAAGATAACGTAGAAATTACAAATGATTACGATTATCTGCTTGATTTGGCTGATGCCAAGCGCAAAGAGATTGCAGCAAGGTACAATGAAATCTTAGGGAATGAAAATTGTATTCGTCCGCTTGTGCTGATACAATTTCCTAATGGTCAGCCTGAGACGATTCGAGGGGTAGAGCGGAAACTGGAATCTATGGGGTATACCTATGAAAATGGAATGGTCAGCATATGGATGAGTGAAGACAAAAGGGATTTGCCGGATAACTTAACTGAAAATGATGCAATTCCGGCATTCCTTTTGATGAAACAGGCAATCAGTACAGGATGGGACTGCCCTCGTGCAAAGATTCTTGTAAAACTTAGGGAGGGAATGAGTGAACAATTTGAAATTCAGACAATCGGACGTATTAGGCGTATGCCGGAAGCAAAGCATTATGAAGATGACTTGCTTGATTTTTGTTATGTTTACACCTTTGATGAAAAATATAAAGCGGGACTGTTGGCTGGTATGGATAAAGCCTATGAAATCAGGCGGCTTTTCCTGAAAGATAAATGTAAAAGTTTTACTTTGGAAAAACAACTCCGAGATCTGGACTATGACGGGGTAGGAGAGAGGGAGGTATTGGATAAACTATATGATACATTTGTGTCAAAATATCACCTTAGTACAGACAAGAATAGAAATAGACAGATTTTTATGGGCAATGAATACCTGTTTGGAGATGAAATTTTAGGACAGGCTTTGCATGGGCAATTTGTACGGACGGATATGCTTATGGAAAGTACTTCTTATTTTGCTACAAGGCAAAGAGTTGATACGCACCAACATGGTATGCAGTTGCTTCATAGTGTTGATGCTATCAAAACAGCTATTGGTATGCCAACCGCAAAAGTAAAGACGATATTAGAACGGTTATTTCGGAAAGGTATCAATACAAAAAAGAAATTACTTTCTTTGAATACGGCAGAATTTTATGCATTTGTCATTAACAATGAGCATCTTTTAAAGGAGGAATTTCGTGAGGCAGCCTCTGGATTAGCAAAGCAGGAGTCGTTGGGGCGGTTGCCGAAGATAGCTACATTTCATATTCCGGAGCAGGATTTCTTTAAATATGATTCCGGAGTAAAAGAAGAAATTGAATATTTAAGTAACGCATATTTGGAATATACATCCGGTTATGCCACATCAGTTGTCAGAAGTACATCGGAAATGCTTTTTGAACAATATTGTGAAAACCGGAATGATATAGAATGGGTTTACAAAAATGGTGATTCCGGTCAGCAGTATTTTTCGATTGTATATATGAATGGACTGGAAAGTCAAAGTTTATTTTATGCAGATTATATTGTAATGAAAAAGGATGGAACGGTCTGGGTAATTGAAACTAAGGGTGGAGAAGCACAAGGGAAAAATAAGAATATTGATATACAGATTGCGAATAAATTTAATGCTTTTAAGGAATACGCAAAGACACATAATCTGTATTGGGGTTTTGTGAGGGATAGAGATAATCGGCTTTATATTAACAATACAGAATTTGACATTAATATGCAGAATGAAAATTGGAGGCCGATTGGGGAAGTGTTTTGATTGTGGTGGAAAGGATTAAAATATGAAATTATTTGTACAATTAAAAAATATGGTTACATTTTTGGCTAAACATCCAATATATTTACTGATTATAATTGAAATTATAGTAGCTGCCATTTTGTATGGTGTTGGATTTAGAATTACATATATCCCAGAGTTAGAAAATGATTGGGAGGCTATTAGCGCTTGTGGGACATGGTTTTGTGGAATAGTAGTGCCGGTCGCAGTAGTATTTATACAACATAAGATTTCTGTTAATGAATCAAACGTTAGTGCTTCAAATGAAGCTTTGTTACAAGAAATAAATAATTTGAAACAGCAATCTAAAAGTGCTGATATTGACAGCATTTCCGAAGAAGATATTTATCGCTATATTTGTATCAAAATGAGTGTTACTACAGAGGAAATAGCAATCCATTTTAAAACAGATATAAGTAATATTATCCCTATGCTTCAAGAGCTGTTTTTTGTGAAAAAAAGTATACGTACTTGCTCATTAGAAGATGATCCGCAAAATAATATTGAGAAATGTTGTTGGCGAAGAAAATAGAAATGTAGAAGAAAGTATAATTACTACTTGGCATATATAACTAAGAAGATAAGGAGCTAGAATGCAAGAAGTATTTGATTTATCAAAATTTGATGAATACCGAGAAGATAATCGCAGAGAAGTAAAGAAGGCAAGCGCTGGTCTGCCGATTTCTCTCTGGGATACCTATTCTGCCTTTGCTAACTGCTATGGTGGTGTTATCATATTGGGCGTGAAAGAAGAAAAGGATGGAAGTTGGACAACTACTGGCCTACAGAATGCGTCAAAGCTTCGCAGAGATTTCTGGGACACGATTAACAATCCCAAGAAAGTAAGCATCAACTTGTTGTCAGAAGATGATGTTCAGACATATGAAGTGGGTGATAAGAACGATGTCATCATGGTAATCTATGTGCCGATGGCAAAGCGGGAGCAGAAGCCGGTATATATCAATAATGA
>CANRQG010000103.1 GCA_947632735.1 uncultured Bacilli bacterium
TGAATAAAATTGCTAAAATATTTTTATAAGTACTAGTATTAGAAGGAGTGTGTAATAAATGAGTAAATATTTAGATGAACTTTTTGAAGATGAAGATGAAGAAGATATAGATGATTTATCAGAAATGCTTATAGATTTTCAGAAATTTATGTTAAGTGAAAAATCGCATATTAAGAAATACAACAAAATAAGAAAAATGCACAATGAAATTTTAGAGAGTATGTTAAATTATATAACTAGCGGTAAATATGATATTCAAAAATATACTCAAATAATAAATAGCGATTTAAAAAAAGTTACAGATAAAATTAAAATTGATCTTCACGAAAACAATCCTAATGACTTAAATATTATATTAGAATTATTTGTATATGATAATCATCCAATGATTCAATCAATTACTGATATATACTTAAAAACAAACAGATTAAAAAACTTAGAAAAAATAAGATTACTTGAAGCTATGAAAAAATCAAAAGTTAGTATTTTTAAAATTGTTGCTGTTGATACTGATGAAGGTTATGTAACTTATGAAGATATTTTTACAAAAGAACAAATTAAAATAATAGATATCACATATACCGCTTTTTATAGAATTTCTGACAATAAGGATGTATATTTATATAATAGAATTATTACCTATGATGACATATCCTTTACTACTGGTTTAAATTGTTCATTTACACCTGGAAATAAGAAACTAAAAGAATATATAAAATCTAACAAGTTTGCAAGATCATCTAGTTTTATAAATTGTTTGGCACTATATGATATATATAAGCATAGTAAAAAAATTGATTAAAAATTGTCAAAAAGTATTGATTATATTCAAAATCTTGCTAAAATAATAACTAATTAGATTCATAGGAGGAAAATGTAGTGAAAAAAGAAGAAATATCATTAAAAAATACTAAGCAGGAGATTTTAGATGCCTTAAATGAAGCATTATTAAGAGAAAAAAATGCGGCTAAAATAAAATCAAATCCAATAGAGGAAGAAAAGTCAAAAAAGATTGAATCAGCAGTTATAGAAAGTAAAAAAAATGTAGAACAAAATATTTTTTCAACAGAATTAACTAATAAATTTAAAGATTTAGAAGTTGCAATTAAAGCTGAGGAAGAAAAATTGCAAAACTTATATGGCGTAGAAAAGGAACTTAACAATTTAACATTGGTAATTAACGCTGGCAAAGATTATTTAAATGATTTAGAGACACGTAAGCAAGATGAAACAAATAGAATAGAACAAGAAATAAAAACTTTGGAAAAAGAATTAGCTAGAAAAACAGAAGAGTTAACAAAAGAGTTTGAATTGAAAAATGAGAATTTAAAGATGGAACGTAAAAGAGAAACAGAAGAATATGAATATAAAACAAAGAGAGAAAGGGAACATTCTAATAATGCTTGGGAAGATGAGAAAAAAGTTCGCGAGCAAGCTCTTAAATTGAAAGAAGAAGAAACTAATAAATTATTAGCTGAAGCAAAAGAAAAAAATAAATATTTTGAAGATTTAGAAAAGAAAGTAGAAGAAATCCCTAATTTAATTAGTAAAGAGTATGAAAAAGGTAAAAAAGATGCAACAATTGAATTAGAGAAAGAACATAAATATAATAGTGAGCTATTAAAGAAAGATTTTCAAAGTATTATAGATAGACAAAATGACAAAATTGAAGCTCTAAAAGAAGAACTTGAAAAAGCTCATAACTTAAATTCCAGTCTTCAAGAAAAAATGGATAAAGCATACATTGAACTTAAAGAATTAGCAACTAAAACAGTTGAAGCCAATGGTGGAGTAAAAATATTAAGTCAAAATAATCAAAATGAAAGCAAATAAACAAATTTTCTATTTGCTTTTTTTCATATGAACTTGTTTTGAACCAGCTTAAGTTCTTACTAATTACTTGCAGTATCAAAGAAATTATGATACAATATGATAACTTTATTAAAGGAGTGAAATATGCAGAGAAACGAGATAATTGAAATCATAAATAAAAAAACTGTTGAAGCAAGAAAACTTATTAATGAGATTAATGAATTAAAAAAAGTACTTAGTAATTATGATAAACAAATTAAAATAAATTTTACTAACGAAGATAAAGTAAATATTTTTATGAATTATTTTAAAGGCAGAGATAATGTATATCCCTATATTTCTATAGATAAAAAAGATACAAGTAAAAAATACTACATTCCAAAATGTGCTAATGAATGGAATAAGAATATTTGCTACAAAACTATGGGTAAGAAATGCAAAAATTGTAGTCATTGGCTTGATAAACCACTAGATAAAGAAGTAATTAGAAATCATCTATTTAATGATAATCCAATTGGTATTTATCCTATGTTAGAAGATGAAACTTGTTATTTTCTTGCCTTTGATTTTGATGATAAGAAAAAGGAAAATGACATTAAAGAAGATGTACTTGCCTTTGCCAGTATATGTGATAAGTATAACGTTCCAATTTCCATAGAAAGAAGTAGATCGGGTCGTGGAATTCATATATGGATTTTCTTTGAAACTAATATAAAAGCTTTGACAGCAAGAAGAATGGGAAGCTTATTATTATCAAAAACAATGGAAATACGTGACAGTTTAAAAATTGATTCCTTTGACAGAATGTTCCCAAATCAAGATACTCTACCTAAAGGCGGTTATGGTAATTTAATTGCCTTACCTTTTCAAAATGAGCCTATGAAATATAATAATACAGTTTTTTTAGATAGAAACTTTATTGCGTATGCTGATCAATATGCTTATTTATCCCAAGTAAAAAAAATGAGTTATGACGAAGTATTTAATATAATAAAAATATTATCCGAAAATACAATTGATATTAGTAATGAAGAAATAGAGTTAAAAAAAGAGATTGAGAATAAGAAAAAAAACAATTTTGATTTTCCAGAACATATTGATGTAACACTAGATAATATGATTTATATAGATAAAGCGAATTTAAGTGCAGCAGTTAGAAACTGTTTTAGAAGACTTGCTGCATTTGCAAATCCAGAATTTTTTAAAAAACAACGAATGAGAATGTCCGTTCATAATATTCCTATGGTAATAGATTGCAGTAAAGAAGATGATAAATATTTAATGATACCAAGGGGAAAATTTGAATATTTATGTAATTTGTGTAGTAAAAACAATGTAAAGATGAATATCACAGATAAAAGAAATAATGGTGAAAAATTAAAAATAAAGTTTAATGGTACATTGAGAAAAGACCAAAGAGAAGCCCTAGACGAAATGTTAAAATATGAAAATGGTATACTTGAAGCGCCTACTGGATTCGGCAAAACAGTCATATGCTGCAAGCTAATTGAAGAACGAAACGTTAACACGCTTATTATTACTTTTAATTTATCACTCCTAAAGCAGTGGAAAGAAAGATTAAAAGAGTTTCTAAATGTTGATGAAGTTGGTCAAATAGGAGATGGAAAAAATACATTGACAAATATAATTGATGTAGCGAGTATTAAAACAATCTATAATGATGGAAAGTTCAATGATATGGTCAAAAACTATGGAATGATAATTATAGACGAATGCCATCATTCTTCTGCTTACACATACGAAGCGGCATTGAATATGGTAAATGCCAAATACGTATATGGCGTGTCAGCAACCCCGGAAAAAGAAAATGGTCATACACCAATTATTAAAATGCAATGCGGTGACATTAGATATAAAGTTGATATGAAAGAATACAACAAAAAGTTAAATTTAGCAATGAAAGTTTATACTAAAAATGTGCATTTAAACTTTGTTAATAAAAATATAACAGATTATAAAATTAATGAAATATATGATTTAATATCAAAAGACGTTATAAGAAATGGAGAAGTTATTAGAGATGTTGAAAATGAATTTAAGAAAGGAAAAAATATATTAGTTTTAACAGAGCGCCTTGAACATTTAGAGTATTTATATGAAAAGTTGTCTAATCTAACAAAAAATATAATCGTATATCGTGGCGGATTAGGTAAAAAAGTTCTAGAGAAATATAATGAACTAAATACTAATATAAAAGAAAATAATGAAAATAAAATTATAATTGCTACAAGTTCTTGCATTGGTGAGGGCTTTGACGATGCTAGTTTAGAAGTCTTATTTTTAACTATGCCCATATCCAGTATAAATAGAATTGTACAATATACAGGAAGATTACACAGAAAAAGTGAAAATAAAAAAGAAATAATTGTTTATGACTATATTGATGATAATTTTTCAATGATTAGAAATATGTTTCTAAAAAGAAAAAAAGCATATGAAAAGGTTGGATACGAGGTTATTGAAAATAATTATCAGATATCGTTATAGTATTTAATTTTTATAAACTAGACAAGTAACCATAAAAAAAATAATTCATATCATAACATAGAGGTGAATTATAAATGAATAATAATTCTTTAGTAGGTGTAATTGTAGATAGTGGACATGGAGGTATCGGTTAAATCCAAAAATAGAAGAAATG
>CANRQG010000104.1 GCA_947632735.1 uncultured Bacilli bacterium
CTTCACCTTGCGGACCGGTAGGGCCAGCTTCACCTTGCGGACCGGTAGGGCCATTTTCACCTTGAGGGCCAGTAGGGCCAGCTTCACCCTGAGGGCCAGTAGGGCCAACATCACCTTGCGGACCAGTTGTTCCATAACTCTATTTCTTTTGATACTTAATTAGTAAAGTTCCATACTATATGAATATTACGTTTATTTGTTTTTTCATCCAATTTACCAATAAATATTTTATCAATAAAATCATTAACTATATGAGTATTTAAACTATCTATATGCTTATATTTTTTGAAAAGCGCTTTTTTATCTTTAAGTTTTTCTTGTTTGACTTGGATATCTTTTATTTCTTGTTGAATTTTTTCTATTCTTTCTTCTAAACGAGAATAATCTTCCTTATATTTCTTTCTTAAATTTATGTATTCTTTCTGATTTAACAAGCCTTTTTTCATATCTTCATATAAATTTTGCAAGTACGTATCTTTACTTTTTAATTCTTTAGTAATAGTTAATTCTTCTTTGTTTAGGCTAATAATTTTTTCGTGAAATAATTCTTTTTCTATCATAGCATTATTAATTTCTAGTAGCGTATCTTCGTTATAAAATTTATTTAAAATATTATTTATTTCACCAAGTACTATTTTATGTAATTCAGTTTCTTTTATGTATTTCTTATTATCACAATTAGACCATTTAGTAGCTTTGTCTTTACAACACAAATAAGCCATACCATTTTCATTATTCTTTCCACATTTGCTGAATACTTTTTTGCAAGAATCACAAAACACTTTATTCGCAAGAATATGTGCACTACCATTTTTACAACTTTTTTTACGATTATTTAATCTATCCTGTACTTCATTCCATAAATCTTTATCAATAAGTGGCTCGTGTGTATTTTCTACTTTTATTTGATCTTCTTTTTCATTATAAATTATTGTGTGATTTTTATAGCTTACGGTCGTTGTTTTGAACTGAACTAAATTACCAATATAAACTTCATCTTTTAAAAACTTCTTTATAGTTTGTTCGCTCCACTTATGTTTATTTCTGATTTGCACTTGATAATCGAGCTTAACATTTTCATTATCTGAGATAGGATAAACTTTATAGAAATATTCATTATGCACTCTATTTTCTTTTAAAGTTACTTCAAACTCATAGAATATTTCATTGGTTCGATCTAAACAATTAACATAAGTACCAATACACGAAACATTTTTAGGTAATTTATCACCAATGTTAATTAAAATCCAACTACCATTATTTTCAAAATCAATATTTTTAAAATTAAGCTTATTATCTCTAATTGTTATATTTAATTCTTCGAAGCTTTTAGTAGAATAATAAATCTTTATTTTATCATTTTTAATTTTAATAAGTTTTAGTTCTAACTTATTATTAAATTTTGCATCATCAGTAAGGACTTCAACAGTAGTTAAATTTTTGAGTATTTGCTTTTCTTGATTTCTAAAACTTACTTTAATAATAAAAGTACCAGTTTTATTTATTGATTTGTAATCTATATAATCCTTAATTATAGGCAATTTTAATTTACTACCATTAATTAACTTATATTCTAATGGACTTAATATTCTGTCATTAGTTAATCCATCAGCAATTTTTAGAAGTCCATATCCTTTAGCATATTCCCTAAATATTCTATCAATAATATTAGACACTACTGGATCAGGAATTAAATGATTTTTATTTTCCGGATCTCTCATATATCCATACGGTACAAAACTTCCTGTAAATTGTCCCTCACTTCTTTTTGTTTTGAATGTTTCACGAATATTATTTGAAGTATCTTCAAGATACCATTCATCCGTTAAACCTAAGATTTGACTTGTCTTTTTAGTTTCCTTTTTCGCATTATCAATTCTATCAACTACTGTAATAAATCTAACATTCCACTCGTGAAATAAATTGTGGATATATTTCTCAATAAGTTCCATATCACGAGCAAATCTAGCTTGTGTTTTACAAAGTACAATATCAACGTTTCCTTTTTCACATTCTTTAATCATCTCGTTAAAATGTGGACGGGTACTATCGGCTCCTGAATAGTCTTCATCATTATATACACCAATGATTTTAAAACCCTTTTCTTCAGCATAGTTTCTTAACATTACCTCTTGATTCTTAATACTTTCTGATAATTCTTCTTTCGATAATTTGTCTCGGTCTTCATCAGATAATCTTAAATACAAAACAACTCTTATAATTTTCCTAATAGAGTTAGTAGTTTCGATTAATTTACTCATAAAATAGTAGCTCCTTTATTTTTAATAGTAAATATAACTTTTCAAAAACCGCTATTAAAAAAACTTTCTATCTTCATAATTGTTTTAAAATATTTCTCATTAAATATTCTTACTAACTTATCGTCTGTAAAATTATTAGTTTTATATTCTGATGTAATTACATAAGTTACTTTCTTTTTATTTTTCATATTCCAAACCTCATTTTAAATAAAAAAGAACTATGATAGTTCTAATTAAACTTATGTAATAAAATAATTTTTGATACTATTATATAAAGAAAACTGTTCTTTGTAAAAATCTCTAGTTTAGTGGTATAATAGTCCTAGAAAATCTCTTGGAGGTATACGAATGGCTGATTTATTATTAATGTCAATAAAAACAAAATACGCTAATCAAATATTTAGTGGTACAAAAAAATTTGAGTTTCGGAGAAAAAGCATTGGCGATAAAAATTGCAATAAAAAAATTTATATATATTCATCAGAAGAAGACAAATCTATAATCGGATATATAATAGTTGATAAAATTTTAAAAGGCACCTTAGACTTCATTTTAAAAACTACAGATTATGTTGATAATCAAGATATAATAGATTATTTTTCTGGCTGTAAAGAATGTTTTGCATTCCATATTAGTAATTATTACAAGTTCTTAAAACCCATAAAATTAGAAGATATTAGAGTAAGTTATGAAAAATTTGTAATACCACAATTTTACCGATATGTTAAAATTCAAGAACCAATATATGAAGAATTAGAAAGTAGGAAGATAGGATGAAAAAATATAATATGAAATTAATGCCAAAGTACTTTGAATGTATTAAACGTGGAACTAAAAGGATAGAATTAAGATTAAATGATGAAAAACGTAAGGATATCGCTATTGGTGATGAAATAGTATTTGAAGAATTAAATGATAATAGAAGACAGTTGAAAACTAAAGTGGTTGATTTATATTATGAAAGTAACTTTGAAGATTTAATTAATCAATTTGATATTAATTTGCTAGCCGATAAAAATACAACCAAAGAAGAATTACTATCTGTATTAAAGGACATCTATCCTTTAGAAGAACAAAATAAATACGGAGTAGTTGGAATAAAATTAGATTTATTGGATGATTAAATTGAAAATTGATGAAATAAAAAGATATTTACAAGAAGATAAAAAAAGTGAATTCACAAAAATTACAAATGACATTTACCAACTTACAGAACATTTAAATAAAAATTATCCAGGATATAAGGAATGGTTTTTTGATAAACAAGTTAAAGGCTGTTTTACTCCAAAAAGAAATATTATCTTTATAAGAAATGAAACTGACAAAATAATAGGATTTAGCTGCTTAAAAAAGGATAAAGAGGAATGTAAAATATGTACTCTATTTGTAAATCCAAATTATAGAATGAATGGTGTTGGAAGTTTACTATTGGAAGAATCAATGAGATTTTTAGAAACGACTAAGCCACTAGTCACAATTACTGAAGATAAATTACCAATGTTTGCCAAAATAATAGAAAAATATGGTTGGGAATTAACCGAAACTATTGACGGAATATATAACAAAGGTATAAGAGAATTTTGTTTCAATGGTCAATTAACAAAAAGAGATTATAAACAAGAACTGCTTGAAATTTTAAGAAAAATTAAAAAAATTGCAAATGAAGAATTAGAGCAAAATGATACTATAGACAAGATATCAATAAAAAGATAAAAATTTATCAATTATAAATAAAATAAAGGATTATAAAATAACTAAATATATAATCCTTTTAATTTTAAACTAAACATCATTAATATCAATATGAAAAGTGAATCACGATTATTCGAAAGAAATTCGGTTATCTATAGGTAGGACCTGTCACACCCTGAGGTCCAGTAGGGCCAGTTTCACCTTGAGGACCGGTAGGGCCTGTCACACCTTGAGGACCGGTAGGGCCAGT
>CANRQG010000105.1 GCA_947632735.1 uncultured Bacilli bacterium
GCCGCCGATACATCCTGCCATGGCAGAATAGCCAAGAACTGTTGCCAGATTGATTGCTCCCCCCAAAAGAAGGGAAGGCACTGCTTCCGGCAATAAAAAGCGCATTACAATCTCATGGGGGGAAGCCCCCATCGCCTGCGCTGCCTCAATAATCCCCGCCGGCACTTCTTTTAAGGAAGATTCCACCATTCTTGCAATAATCGGTATTGCGCCAACCGTCAGTGGAACGATCGTCGCCGTTGTTCCGATTGAAGCGCCGGTTATCCATCTGGTAAACGGTATTAAGAATACCAGCAGGATAAGAAAAGGAATCGAACGGAAAATGTTTACAAGGGCTCCGATAATCCCATTTACAAACCGGTTTGGCAAAATATGTCCTTTATCCGTTATCACCAGAACAATTCCCAGCGGCAGTCCCGCAACATAGGCTAATATTGTGGATATAATTGTCATCTGCAGGGTTTCTAACACTCCCTTGCCAATCATTTCCCAAATCTGTTGTGTCATAATCCTTCCTCCTTTCTTTCAACCTCGGCAGTAACTACTCCTGCCTGCTTAAAATATTCCAATACCCGTTGTGCCGCCTCCGGGTTTTTTGGCAATTCTACTATCATCTGCCCGAATGCCACCCCGCCGACGCTTCTTGTATCAGCGCAGAGAATATTGACCTTTTCTCCGGTATCCTGTACAAGATTCGCAATAATCGGTTCGTTTGCGGTAAGCCCGTCGAAGGCAATACGGACGCATTTTTTATCTGTCATATGGAACGGATTACTCAGTTCCTGTTTTGATGGAAGCACGAGATGTTTTGCCGCCTCTGTTTTCGGATTTGTAAAGATTTCCTGCACCGGTCCTGCCTCTGCCAGCTTTCCGCTGTCGATAATGGCAACCCGGTCACAGATTTTTTCTACCACTGACATCTCATGGGTAATAATGACAATGGTAAGCCCCATTTTCTGATTAATTTCTTTTAACAGCGTCAAAATCTCCTCCGTGATTTTGGGATCTAAAGCGCTGGTAGCTTCGTCACAGAGCAGCACCTTTGGATTCATGGACAAGGCTCTGGCAATGGCAACTCTCTGCCGCTGTCCACCGGATAACTGTGCCGGATATGCTTTCGCCCTGCTTTCCAGTCCTACGATCCGCAGCATTTCCATGGCACGTTCCCGTCGCTCTTTCCTTTCTACTTTAGCTATTTTCATAGGAAGCATCACATTGGCCAATACGTTTTTCTGCATTAAGAGATTAAAATTTTGAAATATCATGGCCATGGATTGCCTGACCTTGCGAAGCTTTTTCTCTGACAATTCCCCCAGATTTTCCCCATCAAAGAAAACGGTTCCTTCTGTCACCTTCTCCAGCCGGTTCAGTGTCCGAACCAGCGTGCTTTTACCGGCGCCGCTCATGCCAATAATGCCAAACACTTCTCCCTTGCGGATACTAAGGCTGACATCATCTATCGCTGTAACTTCTGCGTTTTTATCCCGGAAAACCTTTGATATATGCTCCAGCCGGAAAATCTCTGTTTCTTCACCCATGGTTACACCACCTTTCATTTACCGTCATATAAGCGGGCGCTGAAATACCGGTCGCCCCTGTCCGGAAATACCACAACAATATTTCCACTATCTTTTGTTTCCGCCAGCTTCATGGCGGCGGCCAATGCTGCGCCGGAGGAGCTTCCGGCAAATATCCCCTCTCTTTTTGCCAATTCGCGGGATGCATAAAAGGCCTCTTCATCCGACACCTTGATTACTTCATCTACAAGGCTCATATCCATTGTGTCTGCAATAAAATCATTTCCAATCCCTTCTATATTGTAATCGCCGTGTTCTCCGCCTCCTATAGTAGAGCCAATAGGGTCTGCTAAAATCCCCTGTATCTTCGGATTTTTTTCTTTCAAATACTTTACGATTCCTGTAAAGGTTCCGCCACTTCCGGCGCCTAACACTATATAGTCGATATTTCCATCCAGCGCTTCATAAATTTCCGGCCCGGTTGTTTCGTAGTGCGCCAGTGGATTGCTCTTATTTTTAAACTGCTCCAGAGAAACAGCCCCGGGAATTTGCTTTCGCAGCTGCTCCGCCTTCTCTATTGCCCCCCGCATGCCATTCTTTCTTGGTGTATGTACAAGCTCTGCCCCCAGTGCTTTCATCAACTGCTGTTTTTCTATTGAAAATTTATCCGGCACAACAAACACTACCCGGTAACCTCTGTTTAATGCGGCAAAGGCTATTCCTAACCCGGTATTTCCCGCTGTGGCTTCCACAATTGTAAAGCCCGGTTTCAGCAATCCCTTTTTCTCAGCATCCTCTATCATATATTTCCCGATACGGTCTTTTACGCTGCCCGACGGATTACATAATTCCAATTTTGCAAATATTTTTAGCCTAAGACCGGCTTCCATATGGGGAAGCCTTACCATGGGAGTATCGCCTATCATATCCTGTGCGGATTCATAATATTTCATCGAAGCTTCCTCCTTCAGACCCGTGATGCGGCAATCGCCTGCTCCAAATCCTGTTGTAATTCCTCCTCTTGTTCAATCCCAACGGAAAAACGGAGAAGTCCCTTTGTAATTCCTACCGAGTCCCTGATTTTTTCCGGAATCGCCGCATGGGTCATAGATGCCGGATGGCAGATAAGGGATTCCACTCCTCCCAGACTTTCTGCCAGACTAATGATATGAAGATTCCTGAAAAATGTATGGATATTATGGTTTTCCGTCAGTTCAAACGAAATCATGGCGCCGCCGTTCTTTGCCTGCTTTTTATTCACTTCATATCCCGGATGGTCTTTTAAACCCGGATAGTATACTTTTTTTACCTCGGGATGCCCCTGAAGAAACTGTGCCAGCTTCTCTGCATTTTTCACATGCCGATCCAAGCGGACACCCAGTGTATTGATCCCCCGGATAAGTAAAAAGGAATCAAAGGGGGAAAGCACTCCCCCGGTAGCATTTTGCAAAAAGGCAATTTTTTCTGCCAGTTCTTTGTCATTTACAACAACCAGACCTGCTACCAGATCACTATGCCCTCCCAGATACTTTGTCGCACTGTGAATGACAATATCAGCGCCCTCTAAAATCGGTCTTTGCAAATAGGGGGTGTAAAATGTATTATCCACAATAGTGAGAATGTGCTTTTTCTTTGCCAGCTTTGCCACAGTACGGATATCTGTAATGCCAAGAAGTGGATTGGTCGGAGTTTCAATATAAACTGCCTTTACGTTTTCATCTATGGCGGCTTCTATTTTTTCCCTATCGGTAGTATCTACCAAAATATATCCGATGCCGAAATTTTGAAAAACCTTATCCATTACCCGAAAAGTTCCTCCATATACGTTATCCGAAACGACCAGCTTGTCGCCTGCCCGAAACAGACTGAGTACGACAGTAATTGCCGCCAAGCCGGAAGCAAAGGCGAATCCTGCTATCCCCTCCTCCAATTCTGCTATCAAATTTTCCAACGCTTCTCTTGTAGGATTCCCGGTTCTCGAATATTCATATCCTTTATGCACACCCGGTATTTCCTGCTTAAAAGTAGAAGTCTGATAAATCGGAATATTTACTGACCCTGTTGCCTCATCCGATGAAATTCCTCCATGTATTAATTTTGTATTTATTGAATGATTTTTAAATTGACTCATAGTCGCATTCCTTTCTGTTTTGTTTTAACAAAGCGAACCTGTTTATACAATAAAAAGCGCAGATACATGCGTAATGTATCTGCGCCATACGTATTTGCATTTTTTATCTGCAATCTGGCGGGAAACAACACGCATGAAAATAATCCATAGCCATACACATCTGCATGAAACTACAGCAACACATTTTTTTCTGCATCATTTTCTGCGTTAGTATCTTTTTCATGGTATTGCTTCCTTTCTTTTTTTAATTCCTATTTTTCATACTTTTTTACTAGGAATAATAGGATTATAACCCGTTCTTCTTTTTTTGTCAACAATTTTTTTTAAATTTTTTACCAATAGAAATAAATTAGGATAAGGCACGGAGGCCGCGTAATCCTCCGTGCCCCTTTTCCGGCCTATTTTTTTGTACACCGCAAAGATTTATAAGACGGTTTCTCAGACGGTCCCACCCTGTCAACATGCAGGGCAACAATGCGGCCGAGGGCATCTCCCTCATAATC
>CANRQG010000106.1 GCA_947632735.1 uncultured Bacilli bacterium
TTTCTATTTTTAGTTATAAGTTACTTACTTAATTGTTACTATTTTTTGTGTGTACACAGTATTCATCCAACTCTTTGACGCATACCGCCTGATAAACTGCTAGGGTATTTATCTATAAATTCTCCAAGACCATACGTTTTTAAAAGTTTAATAACATAATTTTTGCTTTCTTTATTTAATTTTCCTGTTACTTCTAAGCCAACTAAACAGTTTTCTAATATTGTTTTCCAAGGAAACAAAGAGTCATCTTGAAGCATATAACCGATGGTTACTTTTTTATTAAAGTTGAAACTACCACTTGATTTATTTTCAATACCAGCTAAAATTGATAGAAAAGTTGATTTTCCACAGCCTGAGGGTCCAACTATAGCAATAAACTCATTTTCTAAAACATCAAAAGAAATATCATCTAAAGCTGTGACTTCACCGCTTTTATCGTGATATATCTTTTTTATTTTATTAACTTGTAATAATTTATTCATTGTAAATCAACTTACTATAGGCAACTTTTTCTTTTAAATCTTTGTTTTTAATCATAATATCCTGAAGATGATTGAAGGACTTTTCACTAAAGTTTGTTGTTTTTGGCCAAGCATCTATTTTTCGATATCTCTTTACTACTTCTTCTAAATCTTTTAAGGATGTATCCGGAAACTGTTTTGAAATAGTTTTTGCTACTTCTTTATCAGTATTGTTGTGAACAAAGTCTAATCCTTTTTGAATGGCTTTTGTAAATTTTTTGATAGTATCTTTATTTTTTTCTATATAACTTTTTTTAGCACTATATGATGTATATGGAACTACTCCGCCCATTTCTCCGAGACTAGCAACTACGTATCCATAGCCCTGCTTTTCTATATCTAGGGCATTTGGTTCAAATAAGGCTACAAAATCGCCTTGACCTCCTATAAAGGCTCCACTCATTGCGGAAAAGGCAACGGAAGTATCAACAAAAGTGTCTTTATCAGGATTTATTCCATTTTGCATAAGGGCATATTTCAATGTCATAACTGGCATTCCTCCAGCACGACCACCAATTATATTTTTTCCTTTTAAATCTTCTACTGTAAAATTCTTAATCTTTTTTCTTGAAACTAAAAATGAACCATCTTTTTGAGTTAATTGGGCAAATGTTTTTAAATAATCTTTTTCTCCTCCATTATAAACATAAATAGTTGCTTCACTACCTGAAAAACCAATATTGGCATCACCGGATAATACGGCTGCGGTTACTTTATCAGCTCCACTAGTTAAAATTAACTTTACATCTAAGCCTTCATCTTTGAAGAAACCTTTTTCTAAAGCAACATATTGTGGTGCATAAAAGATAGTATGGGCAACTTCTGCAACTGTTATTTTTTTAAGATTAGTTGTATTCTTCTTTTTATTAAAGTCGAATAAGACGGAACTAACTAGTAGTAAAAGTAAGAAACTAGCTAATATGTATATGAAAGTTTTTTTCTTCATTAAAATTCTCCTCTCTAACTAAAGTATTATATGAAAATGAAAAAAAAGTGTCATTATATATGTATATTTTTAGTGAGAATAAATATAGTTATATTAGGATGGTGAATTATCAATGAATAAAAGAATTGCTACTTTCTTGATTATATTTTTAACAATATGTTTGGTTGTACTTGCTTCAACTAATTTTTTTGTAAAAGAAAAAAATCCTAAAATTAATAAAGTAACGGGAATTGTTTTGAATAAGGAAAAAGAAAAATTAACTGTTAAAACTGATGATAATATGGTTTATACTTTTAATAGTGATAGTGATTTATCTATTGGAGATAGTGTTTTAATTGAATATACTGGGCTTTTAAGTAATGATAGTGTTGTTAATTGTATTTTGAGTGAAGAGGAAAAGGATGAAAATGGTATTTTTCTCTCTTGGAAAGATGATGGTATTTTTAAAGACTATTATATATTAGCTAAAAACAAATTAGATGAACTTTCAATGGATGAAAAGATAGGGCAATTATTATTAGTTAAGTATCCAAGTAATGGTAAGGATGTTTTAAAGGAAAAGCAATTTTCAGGTTATATTTTCTATGAAAATGATTTTAAAGATAAGACAAAGGAAGAAGTTATTTCAATGATTTCTTCATTAAATGAAATTGCTAAAATACCATTATTAATTGCTGTTGATGAAGAGGGTGGTGATGTTGTTAGAGTAAGCAGTAATAAGAAGTTAAGGAATGAGTCTTTTCTTTCACCTAGTGAACTTTATAAAGATGGTGGTTTTTCGGCTATTGAAAAGGATACTGTTGATAAGAGTAATTTTTTAAAAGAGTTAGGAATTAATTTAAATTTAGCTCCTGTTATTGATGTTGCTAACAGTGATGAGGATTATATTTATGAGAGAACATTGAAAGAGAATACGGAAAAAACTTCTGAATATGCTAAGAGGGTTATTTCGGCTAGTAAAAATACTGGTGTGTCTTACACATTAAAGCATTTTCCGGGATATGGCGATAATGAGGATACACATAATTCTAAGTCTATTGATGAAAGATCTTTACAGTTAATTAAAGAAAAAGATTTACCTCCTTTTGTTGAAGGAATAAAGGCTGGAGCAGAGGCTATTTTGGTGAATCATAATGTAGTTAAAAATATTGACGAGGATAATTCTGCATCATTATCATCTAATATTCACGAAATGTTAAGAGATGATTTGGAGTTTACGGGTGTAATAATTACTGATGATATGGATATGGAAGCTGTTTCAGATGTAGAAAATAGTATTGTTAAAGCATTAATTGCAGGAAATGATTTGGTAATTGTGGGAGATTATGACAAAGCCTTAAAAGAAATAAAAGAGGGGATAGAGAATAATATTTTAAGTGAAAATTTAATTGATAAACTAGCTTTTCGTGTTCTTGCTTGGAAGTATTATAAAGGTTTATTGTTTGAAGTTCATAAATAGAATGAAAAAACTGGGTAGAAGTTTACTCAGTATTTTATTTTACGGCTAGGACGAGACGGAAACTTAGATTATCAACCTGTCCGGTCCACGAATAGAAGAAAAATTGACCTGCTAATATGCCATCAGTATTTTGACCACTTCTAAGAAACCACGGAGAAACTGGTGATATGAAAGTGGAATAGTCAGCATACCAAGCATTGTGCGGTCTAAAACCGCTATTTTTATCTACATAACGATAAAATGGACCTATCTCTCCTGTTGCATCACCAAGTATTCTGTAATTATATGAAATTGCAGTACTATTTTTAGGATATTTGTCAAAATATTGTGTTTTAGACAAATCTGTTGCGGTTATTCCACTCTCTATGCCATTACTATTTTTAATTCCGTAATCCTCAATGTATCCAGCAACGTATTCACTTGCTCCACCACTCATATCATATATTCCTGTTATGTTTCCTGTTGTTGAGGCGAGATGTCCCGTTGGTGTATTCCAAAGTTTTGTTATTGTGTCATCTGTTCCGTATTCTCCAGAAGTTCCGCTTTGGTCGGTGTTAGCCGCTGCTGAATAGCCGGTCATACAATCAGAATTATTATTTATGTTTACTTCATTTCCTATTCCATAGGCAGAGTGAGAAAGATAGGCTACTGCTCCCCATTCTGTATTTTTCATCATATGTGAATCTAAATTTCTATTATAGTTATAAGAATTATTAAACATACTTCCTATATTTTGACCACGCCAAGAATATACATTTGGTTTTATAATGATATGACTACTTTCAACTATATTTTTTTCTGCTCCAGTTGTAGTCCATTCTGAAGTATCTTCTATCGGCTTTCCAACCGTTCCCTGATTATAGCCTGTTTCAAATTTTCCTACCCATAATCCTTTTGTTTCAAAAGTGGTAAAAGCTTCATTTGTATGATAACTTCCTAATGTTGTACCATCATCATTTTTACTTGCCCCAAATTCTACATCAATTAGTCTGGCTTTACCTGTTATATGTCTTAATGCATACTCACTTTCAGCATAATCTGTATTATCTTCTAGTTGTGAAAATGTATAATAATTTGTATAATTCCCTGTATTCCATATCTTATAACTATATCTAGGTATCCACACAAAGTAGCTTTCTATGTCTTTTTCTAAAATAATATCGCCTGTTTTATACGT
>CANRQG010000107.1 GCA_947632735.1 uncultured Bacilli bacterium
TTGTGAATTTCTTCCCATAAACCAATGTAATCAATAGTATTTATTCTTCTTAACCAGTTTTTAACTGTAAATGATGGGTCGCTAGAATTTTGATATTTTGCTAAATCTGTTAACGAAATATAATTAACATTTCCTACTCTTAATATTCCTACCTTAGTTTCTATCACTTTTCCTTAATTATTTATTTTTTTCTTTCCTAAAGTAAGTTTATCATAAATTAAAGTATATTAAAACTCGGAACTTATTAAATAATTTAAAAAGTCCGAGTTTGTTGTCAATTTGGTGGGCTGTTAGGGATTCGAACCCTAGACCCACTGATTAAGAGTCAGTTGCTCTACCAACTGAGCTAACAGCCCAAATGAACTCCTTTTCAAAAGTTCTCTTGTAGTATATCATTATTTTTACATTTATTCAAGTACAATTTAGAAAATTCACGAATTTTAAAAAATTACATATACTAAAACAAAATAAATTTACATACTTTAATCACTAGAATAAACTAATTTTATTTTACTAAAAAAAGAAAAAACTATTGACTTATTAGTAATTTATATAGTATTCTAATATTGCGACTTGAGAAAAAATAAATTTTAGGTTGCAAAAATAAAAAAAATATAGTAAAATAAAAAAGTCAGTTGTTAATGGACCTGTAGCTCAGTTGGTTAGAGCACACGCTTGATAAGCGTGGGGTCACAGGTTCAAGTCCTGTCAGGTCCACCATTAATAATGCCTCAATAGCTCAGCTGGTTAGAGCACTTGACTGTTAATCAAGGGGTCCTAGGTTCAAGTCCTAGTTGGGGCGCCATATGGCGAGTTGGTGAAGCGGCTTAACACACTGCCCTTTCACGGCAGCATTCACGGATTCGAATTCCGTACTCGTCACCAATAAGAGAAATACCGTTGTCTAGCAATGGTTTTTATTTTTTTATGTAAATTTTACTACAGCTTTACCTCAACTTTTACCTCCTTTTCACAAAAAAATAATAAATCCCAAATAACCGCTCATAATAATAATGGTGATGATTATGCCTAATGTCCATAGTAATATATCTTTTGGCTTAGTTAATATTCCAATTATTATGAATTCCTTAATAAAAAATAATGATACAGCCTTTAATCAACTTCATAAAAAGTGTCTGCACCGCATTAAATATATAAAATATTGTGAACACTGTAAAAAAGAAGTCGCAGATGAGGACATTATAAAAGGCTATGAATACGAAAAAGATGCCTATTTAACTTTTCCCAAAGAAGAGTTAGATGACCTAAAACCAGAAAATGATAAAGAAATAGAAATAATCTCCTTTATCAACATTTCCGAAATAGACCCCGTTTACTTTGAAAAAAGTTATCTCTTAAAAACAGAGAAGACTACTAAAGCCTATGACTTATTTTGTGAAGCCCTCCGTCAAGAAAAAAAGGTTGCTCTAGCTAAAACCGTTCTAGGTAGTAAATTTTACTTTTGTATTTTACGTTTTACCAATTATGGCATTGTATTAACGACCCTTTACTTTCAAGAAGAAGTAAACTTTCCCGATACTAACTTAAAAAAAGACGTTAACCCAAAAGAACTCGATTTAGCTATAAAATTAATAAAAGAAAGAAGCGGTAAATTTGAGCCTAATAAATATCAAGATGAATACCAAAACAATATCAAAGAAGCTATCGATGCCAAATTAAAAGGCCAAAAAGTATCAACTCCTAAGAAAAAACAAAAAGAACAAGTTAGCGACTTATTTGAAGCCCTAGAAAAGAGTCTAAAAAAGAAATGAACCTCTTTATGAACAAAAATTGGCAGCCTATGTTGCTTGAACAAAAAAAGCATCCTTTCGATTCCAAAGATTACTATTTTGAACTAAAGCTCGATGGCACAAGAGCCCTTATCTTTGCGACCACGAAAAGTATAATTATAAAAACAAGACATTCAACCGATGTCTCTTTTAAATATCCAGAACTTCAAAACATAAGAAAACTCGTAACTAAACCAACTATCTTTGATGGAGAAATAACATCCTTCATAAATGGGAAACCCTCATTTAAAGCCTTAGCCACAAGAACTCATCTAAAAGATAAAACCAAAATAAAAAACCAAAGTATAATAAACCCCGTTACCTTTATTGCCTTTGATATCCTGTATCTAGCTAAAAACCTCACAAACTTACCCCTAGAAAAAAGAAAGAGAATATTAAACCAATTTCCCGATACCGAAGTCTTTATTAAAAATAAATATCTTGAAAAAGAAGGTAAAAAACTTTTTTCCCAAGTTAAAAAGTTATCATTAGAAGGCATTGTTGCTAAGAAAAAAGATAGTCCCTACCTAATTAATACAAGAACTACTAACTGGTTAAAAATAAAAAATCTAAAAGAAGAAGAGTTCTATATCGCTGGCTTTACAGAAAATACTAATTCTTATTCCCTTTACTTAGGTGAGTATCTTGATAATTCTCTTTTCTTTGTAGGAAAAGTATCTATCACTAAAAATAATTTCTTAATGAAAAAAGTCCTTTCCGAAAAGAAAATCTCCTCCTCACCATTTTCCAATTATAAAGAAAAAATTACCTACCTTAAACCCAAATTAAAATGTCAAGTTACTTACTTAGAAAGAACAAAAAATAACCACTTACGTGAACCTTCCATAAAATAGGTCTTTACTATATCCAAAATTAACACAATTAAATATAATATAATGAAAGGAGAAATGTATCAATGTACGGATATACATATGGTTATCCAGTTTATAACTATCCTGGTAATTATCAAAATAATAATGAAAATTCTTCCAGTTGGATATGGATAATAATTGTTTTATTTATCATCTTCTTCTTATTCTGGGGTGGTAATTCAAGAGGTAACTACGGTGGTTGCTACAACAATTAAAAAACGAAAACAAACTAACTAAAATTGCTAGTTTGTTTTTTTAATTTCTCTATTAAGTCTAAAGTAACTTTATTTACTTCTTTCTTTTCTTTATCAAGCTTTTCTTTTAGGCCTTCTAGGTATTTTAACAAAGCTAGCTCCAAATTTTTATAGGCTAATTTTTTTATTTCGCGACCTGTCATTGATAAGTTTTTTCTTCCTATCTTATCTGCTACTAAAATAATTTTATCAAGTAAAGACATATCTTCATTTCCTACAGTGTGGCTAGCAATAGCTTTACACATTTCTTCTGTAAAGTTATATTTTTCCTTAGCGATAATTGCTCCAATATCTGAATGAATTGTTTTAGGGTTATCATTTGAAATATTATACTTTGCTACATAGTAATCAACTTCTTCTTTACTTAATTCTTTAGCAATATCGTGAATAAGCCCTGTAACATAAGCTTTTTTCTTATCATAGCCATATTTAGAAGCTAATTTTTTTGCTTCATTCGCAACAAGTAAACTATGTTCATACCTTTTTTTTGACAGCATTTTTTTTAAATCATTTTTCATCATTCTAGTATTATACATTAATATCACCATCCTAATTATAGCAAATTATCCGTGAAAAGTTTACAAAAACCTTTTATTTATCAGTTTGAAATGTTATAATTTAAATAGTGATGAAATATGAAAATAAAAATAGGTAAAATTGATATAAATTACATACAATATGGTAAAGGAAAAGATATTATTCTTCTTCACGGTTGGGGTCAAAATATTGAAATGATGCGTCCCTTAGGCGATCGGTTGCAGCAAAATTTTCGCATTACTATCCTAGACTTGCCAGGCTTTGGTCAAAGTGAAGAACCTAAAGAAGTATGGACAATAACCGATTATTCCCATATGCTAGAAGAATTAGTAAAAGCCTTAAATATTAAAAAGCCAATTGTTATGGGTCACTCCTTTGGTGGAAGAATTGCCATTAGATACTCTGCCCATAACCCTATCGAAAAGCTTATTCTTTTTGGTAGCCCCTGCATTAGAGTAGAAGAAAAAATGCCTCTTTCAACTAAAATTTTAAAATTTCTAAAAAAAATACCTATCTTAGACAAAGTAGGGGAATATATGAAAAAATATATTGGCTCTAGAGATTATAAAAATGCAACTCCAATGATGCGT
>CANRQG010000108.1 GCA_947632735.1 uncultured Bacilli bacterium
GATTTATATTAAAATTTTCATTTTAATATCTTTTTCATTTAATATGACTAGTTTTCCATAAAACTTTTCACACTATCCATTATTTTTGGCATTATTTTTTTATTTATACTACTACCTATAGAATACCATATTTTTTTAAAATTTAAAATTTAATTGTGTATATTTTTTAGCAATTAACATATATTACTATTGAGGAAGGTTTGCTGTTAAAAGCGAAGATCCTCTGTATATAGATTTGAGCCCTAGGGCTCTTTTTTTATGTTAAAGAAAAATGGCTAACTCTAAGGCTAAATCAAATAATCTAGTATCGTGCTGTGTACCGCGATAATCATTTTCGTCTTTTATTCTACTATCCCACTCTGGTGAATCAAGTAAATCACCACTAGATAAAAAATAATATAATTCTACATTTCTAAAATCACACACAGCTTCGAGAGCTGAACATTCCATTTCAACTGATATACAGCCAGCATTTTTTCTTTGTGCAAAGTTTCCTTCTGTTTCTCTATAAAATGAATCTGTTGTCCAAGTTTTTCCTAACACATAAGGTAGATTTTTACTTTTCATAAATTCAGCTACTATATGTGAATTTTTAATGTTAATATAATCAGATGGTTCAACATAATGATAGCTTGTTCCTTCATCTCTATAGGCTTCAGTAGGTATCATAATTTTACCTCTAGCTATATCTTTATCTAAGCAACCTGCTCCTCCAAAAACAATATATTTATTTGTATCAATAATTTCTCTAGAATCTTCAAAGCAGCCTACTGTCGCTGGAGAACCTAATATTGTTTTATATACGGCGAAGTTTTTACCACTAATATTAATAGAATAAATAGGTGTTTTACCATTTACAGTTTTAATGTAACCAACTATTTTATGATTATAATTTTTCACTACATATTCTTCAATAATATTAGAAAAAGTAACAATACAAGCATCACATTTAAATCTATTACCAGTTAAGTTAGGATTAATTTTAGAATTAGTTTTATTATCAAAAGAATCAATTATCATATAAGCACTTCCTTTTTATTTATATTAATTTTATCATAGATTTTCTTATCTAGTAAACAAGTCTAGATATTTTTTTTGCTTTTAATTATTTTCTTTTAAATAGTGATTACTACGCAGACTACTTAGCTTTTTGATGTTAAATGTTTTTCCCTAGGACAGTTTTACAAAAAACATATTATAGTGATAAAATAAAAGAGGTAGTACTTTGCTTTTTTGTAAGATTATGGTATTATAGAAGACAATTTAGGTATTAATTGATAGGGGGATATAAGGGTGAGTTCTAATATAGATACAAGGCAAGCTTATATTAATGGGATAGAGTCCTACAGAAATAATGATTATAAAAATGCTAGGTATTGGTTTCAATTATCTTATCAGGATGATAATTATAGAGAACAAGTTTTAGCTAATTTAATTAAAATTGATATTGTAGAGGGTAAGTTTTCGAAAGCAAGAGACATTTTAAATGCTAACAAAGATACTGATAGTCCACGTTTAAAACAAGTATATGGTTTACTAGAGAATGTTGAGAATAATTTTGAGGAAAGTAAAAGGTATTATAGTGAATGTATGGCAACACCTAATATGCAATATAAGTCTTTACTGGCTTTAGCTAAGTTATATGTCCAAACAGGGGATTATGATATTGCGGAGAAGATGTATCATACTATTAAGTTAAATTGTAGGTTTTATGTACAGACAATGATGGATTTAATTTGTTTATATATTTTGGAAAAGGATTTTTATAAAGCTCAGCAATATCTTAGAAAAATTGATGAAGCACAATTATTACCAAAGCAGTTACGTCACTATAAAATTTTAAATGCTTATGTAAGTTATTTTTTAGGACAGTTAAATGACTTGGATAATTATGATATAGAAAATGATTATATGATTTATAGATTACTACATCCTGGTGAAGAGGCACTTCTTGCTCACATCGAGAGGCATAAAAATCAGGAACAGAAGATGACTAATGGCTGTTTTTTTAAGTATATTGATACGAAGAAGCTGTTAGATGTTTCTTATGACATTATTCAGAATATGAATCCTAATCATTTTGAGATTTCTGATATGTATAGATTTAGATTAGATAGTCCAATTGGTTATAAGGGCGAAGAGATTACTAGTGATTTATGTGTTGTTTCTACTATAGGGACAAAGGATATTGTTACTATGTATCCGGTTGCTTTATCTGAGGAGTTTGATAAGGAAGGTTTCTCAACTAGGCAATTTATAAAAGCGAAGAGATTAGAGGGAGGTAGAATGAATGGTTAATCAAGATAATTTGGATAAGTTATGTGAAGCGGTTTTAAATGACACAGCTTTAACGACAAAGGCTTTAAACGAGATGGGCTTTAAGGCTAAAGATTTAAGTGATTTAATTAATGATAATGTTCTTGTTAGAGTTAAAAGAGGGCTTTATTCTTTAAAATCTGGGGAACTATTATTTTACTATGGTAAGAGTTTAATTGGTAGAAAAGAATATGATAAGGCAAATCTTTGTTTTCAGAAGTGTTTTTCTATTGAGCCAACTAACAGTGGTGCGGCATTTCAATTATTTATGAGATGTATTAAGGATAAGGATTATGAAAAGGCTTTTCAATATTTCGATGTCTTTTATGGTGAGAATAATGAACTTGATGATGCGGATTATAAGTTTTATTTGTTTTTGCTTAGTATGATTACGGAGCTTCCGCCAAAGCACAAGGACTTTGCAAAGTTTTTGAAGTATGAGGATTTTAAGGTAATGGTTGAGAATTATAGATATGATACTTACAAACAGAATAAGATGAGACTTTCGGCTTTTAATCAAAGATTTCTTTTTGCTATCAAGCAATTAAATGAGTGTGTAAGGGAAAAAGGCAAGAAGTCGCTTCAGGATGTAATGATAAAGTTGCTTTTAGTCCAGGCAGCTGAGGTTCAAGCGAAGAATAGGGAAACGGCAATTAATTTGATTAAGGAAGAAAAGTATGAGGAAGTAGTTGAATTTTATGAAGGAATCGCAACTTCTCATCGTTTAAGTATGTCTGATAACTATATTGTAACTCTTACTAAGCAGTTATTAGATATTAGGGAGACTAAGCGAATTCCTAAAAAAGAGATATTTACTACTGATAAGCTTTTTAAGGCAATAGATGGCAAGAATTTTGAATTAGCTTTATCTTTAGCTGGTGAAGGACATAAGCCTGTGCCTAAGGAAGAGTCTCTTAATGGGGATGGTGCTACTGAAGAAAAGGCTTATCTTCAGAATAATGCTATTTACTTAATTCTTAAGTTAATAGTTGATGAGTGTAATAAGTTACAGGCTAGTAGTGGGAAAAGGCAAGAAAAAAATAGTTATGCAAAGCTTGAAAGTAGAAATAAGCAAGATATGGATAGTGTGCTAGATTTAGGACCGGCACAGAAGGAAAAAGAAAAGATGGCTGACACTAGAAAGCAAGCTAATTCTAAGGTGGGTAGCCAAAGTACTTCGACTAAGTGGGGTGTCCCTAAGGGAAAAGGTTTTACGGAAATAATTAGTTTTTTAATGAGGGGTGATTTGGATAATTCGTTTAGTGCTTTAAGAAGTTATTTGGTGGATATAGGTAAGAGTGATTATGAGTTTTTGATTATTAATCTTGTTAAGGCAAGTTTACTTGAAAGAGATATGGCTTTTACTAAGCCAATGATAGCGCTAAGTCTCATTAGTAGGGATAATTATTCTTTTGACCTTTCTACTTATATACAGGAATTTTATATTAATTTAGCGCAAAATAAGTTTGATATGGCAAGAGTCTATTTAGATATTATTTCAAAGGGTAACAAGTTAGGTCAAAGTTGTATTATGACCGATGGGCTATATAAAGTTTTAGAAACTTCTCTTAAAATGGCTGGTTATAAAGGAAATGCTGCTAATATGAGGGATGTTGATGTTGCTTGGGAAAACAGCAAAGTTAAGGTAGGTAGTGGTAGTAGTTTTAGTGAGGAAAGGGCTACTGGCTATGCCGATAATG
>CANRQG010000109.1 GCA_947632735.1 uncultured Bacilli bacterium
GATTGAAAAAAGTATAGAAAAATATTGATAAATAAAGAAAAAATGGGTAGTTTGTATTAAAACTATGCACACTACCATTTTGTAAAAGGAATGATTTTATGAAAAAAATTAAAAGTATTCTTAAAATATTTTTACCTCTTATATTAGGTAGTTTAGTAAGTATAATTATCAAAAATTCAATTGATTATCAAGATTTAATTAAACCACCATTTGCGCCACCAAAGATAGTTTTCCCAATAGCTTGGACTATTATATATCTTCTAATGGGAATATCTTACTATTTATTTAAGAAAAAATTTATCTTTAACACTTCACTTCATTCAAAATTATATTATACGCAACTTTTCGTTAACTTACTTTGGTCAATAATTTTCTTTGTCTTTAAATGGCGGTTTATCGCAATATTATGGATACTACTTTTAGATTACCTAGTAATTTATATGATAAAACTTTTTAAGGATAAACTGCCACTCTCTGCTTATTTAAATTACTTCTATTTACTATGGATATTCTTTGCTACTTATTTAACAATTGGAATATGCATATTAAATTAATTAATGGAGACTTTTTTAAGTCTCCATTATACTTTAAAACATTTTACTATTTAGTTGCTGACTCTAAAAGTTTTATTTTCTTTTCGTCACAGTTTAATTCTATTTCTATACCTAAAGGTAAAATACCGGTAAAGAAAGCGTGTCCTATATTAACATTATAAATTACTGGTAATTCTTTTTCATTATATTCAGCTAACACTTTCTTATATACATCTTTATATTCTTCATAATATTTTTCTCCATAAGGCTTTCCAACAATAATACCTTTTATAACATTTAATATTCTCTGAGCACCTAAATTTCTTAAATAATAAAGTAAATAATCACAAGACAATTTTTCTTCACTTGTTTCAATTAAAAGGATTTTTCCTTTAAATTCTTCTACATTAGGCCAAATACTAGTGCCAATTATCATAGGAAAAACATCAATACAACCACCAATAACTTCTCCCTTTACTACTCCTTTTCCCTGTAATATCTCATAACCGTGTTCTTCTTTTTTCATTTTTTTGCAAATATTAATATTTTTCTCATCCCAAGAGACAAAATCATCAGACCAATACTCACTAGATTTTATTTCATAATTTTTACTATCATCAAACAAAATATTTTTAATCGCAGCACTAACATTATCAGGCATTTTACCATAATCAGCTATCTCACACATAATAGATGGTCCATAAAATGATACTAAATTAGCTTTACGCATCATAAAATGATTTACTGTTGTATCGGAGTAACCCATAAATATTTTAGGATTATTCCTAATAACATCAAAATCTATATAAGGAAGAAGTCTTATCGTATCATTTCCTCCTATAGAAGTAAAAATAGCTTTAATACCTTTATCTTTAAAAGCATTCATTAAATCCTCTGCCCTTTTTTCTGGATGCTCATATAAATACTTAATACCTTTTAAAGTATTCTCCATTACTACTACTTCTAATCCAAAATCTTTTTCTAATCTTTCTTTGGCAATATAATACTTATGAATTAAATTTTCCTCACCCAAAAGTCCAGTTGACAAACTAACAATTGCAACCTTATCCCCTTTTTTTAATTTTTCTGGTTTTAACATAGACGCCTCCTTAAGATAAGTATAAACCAATTAAGAAAAAATGTCTAACAAAAAAAGTAGCCATAAAAACTACTTGTTACTAGCATATCTTCTAGTGCTTGACTCTACTTTACTTATTGCATAATCAACTAATTTGTTACTAGAAGATTTGGCTTTTTGATAATTAATATTTACTAAATCTCCTACTTTTAAATTAGTACTACCAAAATTAATTACTTCTTGAATAACAAAGTTACAAGTCGTATCTTCAATATATACTATTGTAGAGCCATTTTCTAAGTTAACAATATTCTTAACAATACCAATGCTATTAAGTGTATTCATAGAACCCCCTCCTTTAACAGAGAGATATTATAACACAATATTAAGATTTTTTCAAGGAAAAACTAGTAGTTATCTTTTCTGTTCATTTTCTCATATTGTTTTAATAATTACAAACATCGTTATTATTCCATCTTTTGAAGTCAGCATTTAAAGATAATCTTTTTGTTCTATTAGCTGTTCTTGCTTCACTTACTTTAATATTTCTTATGTCATCTAAGGCTATTTCAAAGTATTTTCTAGCCGTTTCATCATCAATATCAGATGTGTTTCTTTGGTTTTAGAATATATTGCTTGGGATAACTTCCCAATGGTACGATAGTTAAAGTAGTCCAAAACCATCAAAACAAATAAATAATCAATTTAATTCCATAACGTTATTTTTAAATTTATATAAATAAATTACAATTTTTCTATTGTTTCTATTCCTAATATTTTTAATGCGCTAGTTATTACCTTCGATATACAATTTAATAGACTTATTCGTGATGATTTTAAAACATTATCATTTTCGTTTGAGACATTAATTTGCTCATATAGTTTTGAGAATAATACCGCAACATTAAATACATATTTTGTTAAATGTGATGGTTCATTAGATTTTAATAATTCATCGACTACATCAGGATATAAAGACAATTCTCTTACAATTTTCTTTTCAATATCATTATTAAATTTAATTTCATCTACTAATTCTATTTTATTATTTCTTAATATAGAGTTAATTCTTGCAAGACTATACAAAATATACATACCAGATTCACCAGTAAAACTTGTGGCATTTTTTAAATTAAAATTAACAATTTTATTTTTAGATACATTTAGCATTGTAAACTTAATACAAGCATTAACTAATATATTTAGTTTTTCATCTGATATCTTACTATTTCTTGCATTAAATTCCTTTATTAAGTTTTCTCTTACTGCTTTCATAAAATCGGTAACTAAAACTACAGTTCCAGCAGATGTTGACATCTTATCTCCATCTAATAAAACATATGAATAGCAAATAAGTTCAGGTGCTTTATATCCTAAAATATCCAATACAGCACTTATTTGTTTCATATATACTTCCTGGTCTTCACCCAAAACAATAAAATTATTTTTAGGATTTAATTCTATTTTATGAATTGTATATGCAATATCCCTCATAGGGTATAAAGATGTTTTATTAGAACGAGTCAAAACAATAACTGGTGATTTAGTGGGAACATTATATCCTGCTAAATCAACACATAATCTACCAAATTCGTCTTCATACAATTTCCCGGTTTTTTCTAACATTTTTAATATATCATCTAAATAATTATTATAAACAAAATCAGATTCGTGAGTAAATACATCAAAATGAATATTTAATTTATCAAATATTTTTAGTTGACCATTAACACATTTATCAGTTATTTCCTTAAATCTATTAATCATCTCTTTATCGCCATTTTCAACTTTTTTCAAATAATTAAATGCCTTCTGGTTTATTTTTTCATCCTCTTTAGCCAAATTACTGATTTTTACATAAGTATCTAAAATAGAAGAAAAATTATCATCTTTTAACCCATAATTTTCTATACCGATAACAAGTAGCGCAATTTTCAAACCAATATCATTAATAAAGTAATGTCTTTCAACTTTATATCCAGTAAAGGCATATAGATTACTCATAAAATCGCCAATTAAACTATTTCTACATCGTCCAATGTGTGGTTCAGCATTTGGATTAATAGAAGTATGTTCTATAAGTAATGGTTCATTATTGCCTTGATTTAAAGACCCATAATTATTATTAGATTCTATCTCATTAATTATTTTTGAACTGAACTTATCATAATTTATATAAAAATTTATATAAGGACCCATTACCTTAATATCAGAAAAGTTATCTTCATCATCAATAAATTTTTCCTTAATTAAATTAGCAATTTCTATTGGGTTTGTCCATTCTTCATTTCTTAAATTAGCACACTGAATACTATAATCACCCATATCATCTTTTGGTGGTATTTCAATTTTTATT
>CANRQG010000110.1 GCA_947632735.1 uncultured Bacilli bacterium
GGGGGGTATTATTTTATTAGGAAAATAATAAGAATTGTGCAAGAAAAAGTTGGGTGAAATAGTATGAAGACTAATATCAAAATAATAATTGGGGTAGTAGTAGCTATCTTAGTTTCAGTTAGCTCTTGCTATGTATTAGCTGAAAGCTTAATAAATAGTAAAGATGTAGTCTATGAAGATAATTCAAATTTAATGGCTGATAATGTACAAGATGCGATAGATGGTACTTGTTCTAAGATAGATACAAGACTAGCAGGTATAGAAGATAAGTTATATACTGTAAAAGATATGAGTTACAATTCACCGGGTTTTACCTCATCGACCGCACCTATATATACTGGAACTTCAATAACATTTCCAGCAAAATCTTATTGTGGTGTTGTGGTAACTTCAGTACATAGTACTGGTTCGCCAAAAGATGTTTTTTTAAGCACAAGTAAGGATGAGTTAAGAGGAATAATAGGTGGTTATGATGGCTCGAATGATATAGTTGGTGATACACTGTATATATCCTTTAATGAGTATGTTTCTACTGAGAAAACTTATTATGTTTGGGCATCACATCACAGTGTTGGAATAGGTAGACTAGAAATAAAAGGCTTTTGCGCCACTAAATATAAATAAAAATATGAGATTAAGTTTCAATTATAAATCCTTATCAAATGTTTTCCTTTTTTTATTATATGTGAGTTTACTTGCTAGAAATATAATAATATAAAGTGTGCAAAAATTTGCATTTTGTGAAAACTTTTTCTTGACAATACCCGCCAGGGGGGGGGGTATATTCTTATTAAGAAAAAATAAGAATTGTGCAAGAAAAGTTGGTGAAAAAATGCAAATTTTAAAGAAAAATAAGAGAATCATAATTGGAATGCTAGTTGGTATATTAATATCAAGTTTTGTATCATATGCAATAGCCGAAACACTAATAAATAGTAAAGATGTAGTCTATGAAGATAATTCAAATTTAATGGCTAATAATGTACAGGATGCAATAGATGGAACTTGTTCGAAGATAGATACAAGATTATCAGATATAGAAGATAATATTTATACTATAAAAAAGATGAAAGGAGAAAAATATATGGCTTCTACAACAGACTGGTCATATACTGGTTTATCAGTAACACTGCCAGCTAATTCTTGTTGTGGTATTGATTATTATGCTGGTTGGTGGTATAGTGCACCTTCTGGTGTTATGGTAAGTCGTAGCTCAACGGTTGGTAAAGAGAATGCTTTAGCTGTATCAACTGAAGGTAATGATGGAACTTTCCAAAGAATCTCAGTAAGTATTAATGAGTGTGTAACAGAAGAAACTGTACGTTACATATGGGCTAAGTTTACTAATCCAGTAGATAATATGGTCGAATATAAAGGTTTTTGTGCGATTAAATATAAGTAAAAAATATAGCAGTTTGAATACTTGATTTTATATGTAATAAATAGTATACTTTTTATAGGGAACATTTGATGTTGAGTGTCGTCCTCCATTCTTGAGAAAGAAAGGAGGGATACAATGAAAAAAAGAACTTTTATCATAAAAGTCCTTCAGCTTATTGCTATCATTTTATTACTCCTTACCTTGTTGGTAGTAGCAATAAAAATATGACACTCAGTCAGTACATTGAATGAGTGTCAAACTCAAATTTTTAGAGGCGACATTCACTTACTCTCAAATGTTCCTCTTTTTTAATATATGCAAGTTTCCTCGCTAGATACATAATAACATAAAGTGCAAAAATTTTCAAGTGGAAAACTTTTCTTGACAATACCCATCGGGGGGGGGGGTATAATTTTATTAATAAAAAATAAAAACTGTGCAAGAAAAGTTGGTGAAAAATGAAAAATCTAAAGAAAAATAAAAAATTTATTATTGTGCTAATATTAGCTGTTTTAATATCAGTAACTTCGTCTTATGTTCTAGCCGCAACTCTAATAAATAGTAAAGATGTAGTCTATGAAGATAATTCAAATTTAATGGCTGATAATGTTCAAGATGCGATAGATGGCACTTGCACAAAGATAGATACAAGATTATCAGGTATAGAAGATAATTTGTATACTATAAAGCAAATGAAAGACTATAAGTATATTACTACGACAACTGACTGGTCATATAGTGGGATATCAGTAACGCTTCCGGCCAATTCCTGTTGTGGTATTTATTATTATGCTGTTTGGGCAGCCAACCATCCAACTGGAATTATAGTAAGTGATAGCCCAACAATTGGTCCGGATCATTCATTGGCATCATCTGTAACTCCAGGCATTTCAGTTGGACACGTATCTGTTGATATAAGTGAGTGTACAACTGAAGAAACAACACGCTATATATGGACTAAGTATTATGATGAATCGTCAAATGGTATTGGTTATAATGGCTTTTGCGCAATTAAATATAAACAATAAAAATAGAATGTAAATATTGCTACTTTAGTGCTGTAAAACAAGTAAAGCTAAGATATAACTTTCTTGACAAGAAACTTTTTAATAGAGTATAATTTTATTGAAGATAATAAAAAGTCTAAAGAAAAAAGGTGAAAAGATGTCTAACAAATTTAATTCCTTTGTAATCATTTTGGTAGTAGGTGTAATTACTTTATTTAGTATGGGCTTTTCAGTATTAAATAAAGATTTAAAAATAACTGGAGAATTAACTTTTAGAGATAGTACTGATATTAGAATTACTAATATTGCTCAAAAAGAATTAAGTAATGCTACTGTAGAATATGCTGATTTTTCTAAAAAAGAAATTAGATTAGGTTATACATCTAATGATACAAATTCTACTATTACATATACTGTTCAGATAACTAATTATGCCAATGTAGAAATGGGAATACTAAAAATAACTGGTTTACCAACTTATGCAAGTGTAACAGATTATGAAATAGGAACTAAATTAGTGGATGATAAAGGTCGAAGTGGAATAGGAATGGTAAAAACAATTACTATTACTATTAAACCACCTACTGACCCGGCACAGTCACCAACACAAAGTTTGTTACTAGAATTTGATTTTCAACCAGTGCGTAAGGTAGTCTATGCAGAGGGCTTTAGTGATACAAGTAGCTATAAACAAGAAGTTTTGAATGGCGCTGCTTTTGAACAAGATTTTGGTTCTACGGGTCCTGGAGCATTATATATATTGATGGGTGAGAGTGTAGTACACGATTACACTTATACGAATAAAAAATTAACTATTCCAAATGTAGATGGTGATATTAGTTTAACTGTATTAACTGCTAGTCATTTAGCATATAATAATAGTCTATCAGGTTTGCCTTGTAGTAATGTACAATGTGCAATTGATGAAATTAATCGAATGATAATGTAATACTAATTAAGAAGAAAAAGCTTCTTCTTTTTTTTGCATTTTATTTTATATTCTTTAACTTTTGAAGTCAAATTAATTTTCAAATTTTGTTAATTTTTAGCTTATTTTAATTTACAAGTTTATATTTTGTGAAAACTTTTTCTTGACAATACCACCCTGGGGGGGGGTATTATTTTATTAAG
>CANRQG010000111.1 GCA_947632735.1 uncultured Bacilli bacterium
TGTATTACTTAATTCAAAATAATATTAAATTAAAAGATTTTGATAAATTCGCTTTATCTCAAACTGAATCTTTATGCTATTGCTTTTTAAAAGCATAATTTGCTTATTTTTCATACATAAAATATTTTTATTTATTAAATACTAAATAATGGAAAGTGAGTTCTTAATATGAAGAAAAGACATATTTTTAGAAAATTAATTTTTTTAGTTTTATTATTAGTACTTATTTGTTTTGCTTGTAGCTATCTATATGTTAAGATGTCACCAAAGTTAAGAATAAATACAGCAAATAATTTAGCTTTATATGATAATAATGGGGAAATATTTTTTAAAGGTAGCCAATCTAAAGAATGGGTTAAGCTTGATGATATATCGGATATGGTTATAAAAGCTACGATAAGTGCTGAGGATAAAAATTTTTATAAGCATAAAGGCTTTGATTTTTTACGCATCTTAAAAGCTAGTATTATTAATATTAAAAGTGGTAGTAATGTCCAGGGGGCTTCAACTATTACGCAACAATATGCTAAAAATTTGTTTTTAACTTTTGATAAGACTTGGAAGAGAAAATGGGATGAAATGCTTTATACAATGCGAATTGAAGCCAACTACTCAAAAGATGAAATATTAGAGGGCTACTTAAATACGATAAATTATGGTCACGGAAAATATGGTATTGAGAATGCGGCTAAATTTTATTTTAATAAAACAGCTAAGGAATTAGACTTAGCAGAAGCATCGATGCTCGTTGGTATTCCTAAAGCTCCAGCAAAGTTTTCGCCTTTAATTGATTTAGAAGCCGCTAAAAAAAGACAGCTAATAATTTTAAATTTAATGGTAAAAAATGAAGCAATTAGTGAAGAAGAAAAGAATGATGCTTATAACAAAGACTTAACTTTTGTTGGGAAAGATAGTGAGGAAGAAGCTTCTTCTGTAATGTATTATCAAGATGCCGTTACTAAAGAATTAGAAAGTTTAAGTGATATTCCAGCTTCTTATAATGATAGTAACGGGCTTAAAATTTATACTAATTTAAATATTAGTATGCAAAAAAAGCTTGAACAAACGATAAAGGAGACTATACCAGAAGATGTTTCTATTGAAACTTCAGTTGTAATGATGAATCCTAATACAGGAGGTATTGTTGCTTTAATAGGAGGAAAAGATTATGATAAATCGACTTATAATAGAGCTTTGCTTTCGAAACGACAAGTAGGTTCTACTATGAAGCCTTATTTATATTATGCCGCTTTAGAAAATGGCTTTACTTCTAGTTCTGCTTTTACTAGTGAAGAGACGACTTTTACTTTTGAAAATCAAGAAGACTATGCTCCTAAAAATTATAATGATAAATATGGGAATAAACCTATTTCGATGGGAACGGCTATTGCTTATTCGGAAAATATTTACGCAGTAAAGACGCATTTATTTTTAGGTAGTGATGCTTTAATTAATGTTGCTAGAAGAGTGGGAATTACGGCTAAGTTAGAAGAAGTTCCGTCATTACCTTTAGGTACAAATGAGATTAGTATTATAGAAATGGCCGCTGGCTATGCAGCTTTTGCGAATGAGGGGTACAAGATAAAGCCACACTTTATTGAAAAAATTGAAGATGGTGACGGAAAAGTTTTATATGAAGCAGAAAATAATAAGGAATTAGTTCTTAATAGTAGTTTAACTTTTATTTTAAATAATTTATTGACCGCTACTTATGACCCTGATTATATTGATTATAATTATCCAACCGCTATTAGTCTTTCGGCTAAGTTAAAGCATAAATATGCATTAAAGAGTGGCACAACTAATAGTGATAATTGGAATATTGGCTTTAATAAAGATATTGTTTGTGCAGTATGGGCAGGGTATGATAATAATAAGTCTCTTACGACAAGTGATTATAAGTATGCGCAAAATATTTGGTATAACGCGGTTGAATTTTATGAGGATGGTAAAACTGATGAGGAGACGTGGTATAAGAAACCACAAAATGTAACGGCAATGTTTGTTGAACCTATCTCTGGTAGACCAGCAAATGAGACAGATGAGAAGAAAAAGTTAATGTATTTTATCAAAGGTACAGAACCATCTAGTACTGATGCGACTTTTGATGAAATTGCGAGTAAAGAATATGCATCATAAAAACCAGTAAACAACTACTGGCTTTTATAATGAAAAAAGAAAATTACTAGCTTACTCTTTTGTACATATAGACGGTTATGTAAGCATTTTGAACGTTAAAAGAAGTTCCTGAACCAGTTGCGGTTGTGGTAGCTGTTCCAGTTGAAATGGAATGAGTATGGCCACTACCTCCGCCAGTTGCCTCTGAGGAAGTTGATGTTAAAGTTATTGAATGGCTATGGGTTTTTCCGCCACCATAAGAAACAGTAGCCGGATATAACTCATTTCCTCTACTTAATGTCCAACCTAGGGGTTTATAACTACTTCCAGCATTAGTTTGGATATCGCTATTAAGAAACCAGCCATTGGTACCACCTGATTGATTTACGTGACCTGTGTGACTTGGCATTTGGTCAACAGTTATGGCTGTTCCACCAGTAGTAGTATCTGATTTAGAATATTTGTGAGAATGGCTGGGTATTTGACTTACAGTTAAGGTTGTTGAACCTGTCGTTGACGACACTTTATCATAGTTATGAGTATGACTAGGTAAATTTTCCGTTTTCAAAGTGACAGTATTTGCTCCTCCTGTTTGTTCACTTTTACCACTTGAACTTAGAAGGGTTCTTCCAGCTCCATATATTGCCCAAGTTCCACCTAAAGCTTCCTTTACTTGGTCTACTGTTGATAAGGTAGTACTTATATAAATACTTCCTACAGGATAAATCTTATCTAAAAAATTATCTATTTTACTTTCAAATTTAGTACAAGTTCCATCTATAGCATCTTGAACATTATCAGCTAGCAGTTCAGAATTATCTTTATAATAAACGTTCTTACTATCTATTAAAGTATCAGCTAAACAATATGATAAAGTAGTTGATAAAGCAACACCTATTATTAAAGCAACTATTATTTTTATATTAGTCTTCATTTATTCCACCAACTTTTTTTGCACAACTCTTATTATTTTCTAATAAGATTATACCCCCCCCCCGATGGGTATTGTCAAGAAAAGTTTTCAACAATTTTTGTGAAATTTGCATTTTATTTTAGGACTAAAAAGATAACTTTTAGTAGTTGCATTTTTTGTACATATTTGTTATTATGATATTAGATATACCTAATCAGCATTAGGTGCTCTCCTAATCTTATATTTTATATAATTTTAGGAGGTGATAGTTATGAAATTTAGAGAAATCTTTTATTTTATAATTATTATGTTTCTTTTAATAATAATCTTGATAAAAGTTTAATAAAAAAAGAAAGACACACTAACGCTTTATTGTAAGTGTTAGTGTGTCAACAAAAAACCTTTTGGAGATGCACCTAACTTACGACGATTAGGTATATCTCTTTTTTTATTATATGCAAGATTTTGCTTGCTAAATAAATT
>CANRQG010000112.1 GCA_947632735.1 uncultured Bacilli bacterium
ACTTTTTCTTGACAATACCACCCTGGGGGGGGGTATTATTTTATTATAAAAAAATAAGAATTGTGCAAGAAAAAGTTGAGTGAGAAAAGATGAAGTTTGATAAAAAAGTTTTAATAAGTATAATGCTTGGCATAGTGATATCCGTTATGACTAATGTAGTAGCAGAAAGCTTTGAAAAAGATAGTAAAAATGTCTACTATAAAGATAATTCTAACTTATTAGCTGACAATGTGCAGGACGCCATTGACGGAACTTGTACAAAGTTTGAAAGTAAAGTAGATAACTTTCTAGATAAAATATATCCAGTAGGAAGTATCTATATAACTACAACTTTATCAACAGCTGAACAAGTAAAAGAAGCACTAGGAGGAGAGTGGGCAGTATATGGAGACGGAAGAACTCTTTTAAGTTCTAGTGGTAAAAGTGAACAAATAGGTGGAGCCAATACGGCTACTTTAACAACAGATAATCTACCAAGTCATAGCCATTCCTTTACCCCAGCCGGAAGTGTAGCAAGTACTTTTAAAGGAACAGCAGTAACATCAGGAACACAATCAGCTAATCATACTCATACATTTAGTGGTACAACTTCAACAACTGGAAGTCATAGTCACGGAATGGGCATAAGTATGCAGTGGCCAGCTGTTGGTAGTGGTGAAAGTTTTTATGGCTGGGGTACAGGCTATGGAATATTTATAAATCAAAAGCTTACTACTGATGCTTCTGGTAATCATTCACATACCTATAGTGGAACAACTTCTGCTAATAGTGCGAACCACACTCATTCCGTAACTGCTGCCGGAACTGTCACAAGTACCTTTACTGGAACTGCTAGTAATACAGGGGCAACCGGTGGAGGTAAATCTTTTAGTGTCCAAGATGCCTATATAACAGTTTATATGTATAAAAGAACTAAGTAACTTTCCACAAGTTTTTGTGGAAAGTTTTTACACCTAATCTAAATTACACACTTTTTCAACAACTAAGACTTGTAAGTTTTTAATAGATTTTTTTGCCCAAAATCATAAATATACAGTTTTAAATAATCTACCTATAAATAGTCAAATACTTTTTTAATCGACAAAATACTTTCTTTTTGCTATAATAAAAAAGAGGTGGAGAAAATGGAAAAATCAAAAAAAATATTACCATATATAGGAGTAGGTATAGCATTAATAGTTTTATTAGTAATTTGCTTCTTCATTGGAGGAAAAGATTCTTCATCCCCAACGACTACTAGTCAAAGTGTTGAAGATACTGTAACAAATGCTCAAAATGAAGTCGCTACTATAAGTGATGAAGATAGAAAAAGTCTTGAAGCTATCGACATTGATAAATATCTAGAATTTTATCAACAGCCAGAAAATAAAGTAGTTTTCATAGGTAGACCAACCTGTGGATATTGTCAAATAGCTCATCCAATTGTCGAAAAAATTAATAAAGACTATGACCTAAATATCTATTATTTAAATACCGATGACTTTGTTGGAGACGATGAAAGTAACTTTGCTAAATCAAATGATTACTTATCCGAAGGTTATGGAACACCAATGCTATTTGTTATTTCTAACAATGAAATAGTTGATATGGTAGATGGTTTAACAGATACAAGCCATTATGTTGAATTTCTAAAGAAAAACGGTTTCATTTCTGAGGAGTAGTCATATGAAAGATGTCTATAAACAAGTTTTACAGTTCAAAGAAAAATATCCAACCACAATAGGTTGGCGTCTAAGAAAAAATGCATCAGTAGTAGAAAAACATTTAAATCCCGACGAAGAAGTTATTTATTCTTTTGTAGCTCAAAAAAACGATAATCCTTTCAATATTTTTGGTAGTTGTGTAGTCTCTTTAACAAATAAAAGAATATTAATTGGAAGAGATAGGGTAGTAATAGGTTATTTTTTAAATTCTATTACACCTGATATGTTTAATGATTTAAAAGTTTCTAGTGGTATTATTTGGGGAAAAATATATATTGATACAGTTAAAGAATTTGTTACCTTATCAAACATTTCTAAAGATGCCCTAACTGAAATAGAAACAGAGATTTCATCTTATATGATGAGAGAAAAGAAAAAATATGGAATAACTAAAAATGAGAATGAATAACTCTCATTTTTATATATGCTTTTCTAATAAATTAACTTTTACTTGAGGTGATATTTTGCGTAAATATTTAAAAAAAATTCTTTTCCTAGTCCTAACCATTATCTTACTAGGAATAGTTCTCTTTATCTTAAAAAAAGCACATAAAGTAACTTATTCTTTAAAAAAAGATGATTATAACTTTCAAATTGAAGAAAATTTTCATAATAAAACATTGTACGATTTTTTTATAACCACAAACAAAAAAAATTTTGCTTTTACTTTAAATAAAAACTATTTCAAACAGAGAAAAATTATTAAAAATATAGATGTTTATCATAAAAAAGATTTACTTTGCATCTATCCAATACTTAAAAATGATTATAAAGAAGATTATCACTGTCTATATAAAAATAAACCTGTTAGTATTTCCTATTTAAGTACTTTGAATGATGATTATATACAAAAATTTCTAAAAACAAGAGCTTTAAAATTAAAAATTCCTTATCCTAAAAAAAGCTCTAAAAAATCATTCTCAAAAATAGAAGTTTATCAAGATAATATTTTACCTAACTATAAATTTTTAATATGGAACTATAAAGGAATATATCTTTTAAGTCCAGAAGAAAATAAAAATATCAAATTATTAACCAAAGATAAATATGAAAATACTTTAGCAGCCATTCTTAATAATTTTTATATTTATATTGATACCACTAAGAAAAAATATTCAACTATTAACTACTTTGATATAGAAAAAGAAAAAAATTATATTTTTAAAATTAAAGACTATGAACTTTCAAAAAGAATATACTTTAATGGAATTTATAATAATGAATTATATATAACTGACTTAGATACTAAAAAAGAATATAAATTTAATCCTAAAAAGAAAAAATTCACCCAAGTAAATGAACTAGATAAATATTTAATTGTAAAAAATAATAAGTTAACTTCTATATCAAAAGCTAAGTTTCTAGAGAAGAAATATTATTTCAATGAGTCTACTAAAAATAATAAAATAACTAAAATATTTAAGACTAAAGAAATAGTTAATTACCAAAATTATTATTACTTCAAAGTAGATAATAAAATTTATAAAGCACTTAAAGGTCACGAAGAAACTGCTATTTTACTTTTTGAATTAGATAATATTAAAGAATGGAAAATATTAGAAGATACTTTGCTTATCATAAATAATGATACTTTATATTTTTATAATGATAAAATTGGTTTAGTACCAATTGTTAAAAGTAAAGAACTAAAATACAATTATAAAAACATTTGTAATTTTTGGAAGAAGTAAGAAACTTCTTCCTTTTTCTTTCATAAAATAGAAAAAGACACGATTTATCTTGCCAATTAGTAATTATTTTGCTATAATCTTAGTTGTAC
>CANRQG010000113.1 GCA_947632735.1 uncultured Bacilli bacterium
CTGTATCAGACCACACGCAAACCCTTATAAATAAAGGAAAAAATAGAAAAGTGTCTTCACTGCACTCAAAGAGTTGCATTAATTAGAACTTTATCATTAAAACCAGATATTCTACTACTAGATGAAGCAATGTCCGCACTTGATTATCAATCTAGACTAGCTATTAGTGATGATATTTATCATATTATCAAAAAAGAAGGAAAAACAGCTATTATGGTAACTCACGATATAGCTGAAGCTATAAGTATGGCTGATAGAGTTATCGTTTTAACCAAAAGACCAGCTGTTGTGAAAAAAATTTATGATATAAATTTAACTAATAAATCTAATCCTATTAATAATCGAAAAGCAAAAGAGTTTAGCAAGTATTACGATATGATTTGGAGGGATTTAGATGTTCACATACAGTGAAGAGCATAAAAAATATTTAAAAAACATAAAAAAAGAAAAAATTACTATACGAATAGCGCGCATTAGTATCATTTTGTTATTCATAATAACTTGGGAAGTTTTAGCTAAATACAAACTGATAAATACATTTTTATTTTCAAGCCCTAGTAGTATAATTAAAACTTTAGTTAGTTTAGTTAAATCTAACAATTTGTTTAGTCATATTGGAATAACCCTTTATGAAGTTACTTTGAGCTTCTTAATCGCGACAATTATCGGTCTTTTAGTCGCAACAATATTTTGGAGATTTGAACTTATCTCTAAAATAATGGACCCTTATATTACTATACTTAATTCCCTACCAAAAGTTGCTCTAGGCCCACTCATTATTATTTGGGTTGGTGCCAGTATAAATTCAATTATCTTTATGGCTTTACTTATCAGTACATTTATAACAATAATAAACATTTATAACGGATTCATTAATGTAAACAGTTCTTATATAACATTAATGAAGTCTTTGAAAGCTACAAAAAGACAGATATTTTGGAAAGTGGTGTTCCCAAGTAACTACAAAACCATCATTTCTACACTTAAAATAAACGTATCAATGAGTCTTATTGGTGTAATTATGGGAGAATTGCTAGTTTCAAAAAGTGGTCTTGGCTATTTGATTATGTATGGTTCACAAGTGTTTAATATAAATTTAGTTATTACTTCAGTAGTTATTTTGGGAATTATTTCTTATTTGATGTACTTTGTTATTGATAAATTTGAGCAAAAAATAAAAAGATGATATTTTATGTTTAAGTTAGTTTAAAATTTTAAAATTAAAGAAGCTGTCTAAAAATAGATAAATTTCTAGACAGCCTTTTTATTTTTTTAGCTGTTTAATTCATTGTATTTTTCATAAGTAAAAAGTTACTTCAAGTTATAATTCATTAAATTATTTTAATCCAATATACATTGCGTGACCACACATTTCTATAATTTCTAACTTTGTAGACGTTTGCTCAATTAAATCTATAATTTTATCAAAAATTTCATCATCTTTTATACTATAAATATTATCTTCTTTTTGATATCCAATTCCCCTTATAGACTTAATTTCTTTTGTTTTAAATTTACATTCTTTAAATAAAGTTTCAAGTTCATTAACAGTTGGATAATAACCTTCTTGAAAACCTTTATTAGACAGGTTGTTAAATTTTCCAGTTTTAAATACTTTATCAAGATTATTTACATCTACTTGTTCAGGATGTCTAAAATATCTATCTATAATTGCAATACTCCCTGATAAATAGGGAATAAAACTTGCAAAAATCATTCCATCACTTTTCAAAACTCTATTTACTTCATTTAAACATTGTTTTCTTTCCTCTTTTTCCAAAAGATGATAAAGTGGTCCAAACAATAATACAACATCAAATTGCTCATTTTTATATATAGATAAATCCAATGCATTAACTACATCACAAGATGTTATTTTATTTTCTTCCCTAGAATTTTGTTCTATGGCTTGTTGTATTAAATTTTCTGATAAATCCGCAAGATAAACATCATATCCTAATTCTGCTAAAAAGAAACTATATACTCCAGCACCTCCACCTAAATCTAAGATTTTAGCCTTCTTAGGTAAATGCTCTTTTAATATTCTTTTTGTCATTTCATATTCTAGTCTCCCACTATTATCATTAAATAATCTATCCCTTTCATTAAATTCAGCATAATAATCTTTAATTTTTGAAAAATCGGTCATTTACTATCCACCTTTCACCATTATAATATCAAAAAAAAAGCAAATTTTCTATATTATTCATTCATTAGTAAATTGCTTTATCTTTATGTTTCTTCATATAATATTCCTAACGATAACTAGACCAAGAATCTTTTCTTGCCCCATACCAATGTTTAACATTTGCAGGTATTACTACAAAATTACCTGGAGATAGTTTTTGTACTTCTTTTCCTTCTTCTTGATAGAAGGCTAGTATTTTGTCAAATCTATTTTTTGTCTTCCAATTTTTCTTTTTCATCTATATATTGATAATTAAGATTATTTTGCTTGTTAATTACTGATTTACCAAGTTCATTTTCTAAATTATCACGAGTATTTTTAGCAATTTTTCCACCTCGTTTGGCAATTTCTTTATTTTGATTTAAACCATAGGGCTTATATTCTTTAGCAAGTTCTCTTGTTGCTGTTTCACCTAAATCAGTTAAAAGAATTTCTACATCTGTCATATTATCCCTTAACGATTCTTTGTGAAGTCCTTTAAAGGTTTTATATTCATTTGCTTTCATTCCAGACCATTCTTTATAAATTTCGTTCGTTAGAATAGCATATTCTTTATTTTTAGTTATTCCACCTTCCTTCCAAACATCAGTTAATTGTTTTCTATTCACAATTCCATTTAATCTATCTTTAATCCATTTATCACTGTATCCTCGTTTTCTATAATAGTTAACGGCTCTATCAATAGCAATTTCAGGGTCAAATACTTCATCAACTCTCTCACTACCTAAATTAGCAAGCCATAGTTTAAATGGTTCTGCTTTAGGGCTTGGAATTGATTCTATGAGTCTAAATATTCCTTTTGTATCTAGTGTATCAGTATTACGCATTTTTCCGTCTTTTGCTTTGAATTTCAAACTCCGACAAATTGTCGGAAGTTCACTTCCTTCATCATTAGTTAATCTCCTTTTAAGAGTAGTCCAATAATCACTAGAATCTTTACTATCAGTTAAAATACTAATCACATCAACAACACTAAAATAATACTCTTCTTTTTCACTATCCCAAATACTTCTTATTTCTTTGCCTTCGAATAAATTTGAAATTGTTTCTAATTTGTTTTGATTCATATACAAAGCCTCCTTGATAATAATATTATATATCAAGAACATTTGTTTGACAATGCTTTTGTCTATTTTAAAATAAATTACTAATCACACAGTAAAAAAATGACAAAATAAATTTTGTCATACGTCCCTTTAAAAAGGAACCTTTTCTTTTTTCATTTATTGTTTTAAAATATAATTATGGAACATATGGATATTAATCAATTTAATAATTGGGCT
>CANRQG010000114.1 GCA_947632735.1 uncultured Bacilli bacterium
TTTCTTTCTAATTTTTGTATGGTATTATATTATTGTATAGAGAGTATAGGCAGAATATGTATCTTGATTGTTTTAAATGAAAGGAAAACCATTTTTGAGAATTGTTGAAAATTCACTATTTTTGAAAATTGTAAAAAAAATAAAAGAAAGACTATTAAAAATTTAGGCTTTGAAGAAAAATTTGATTATGGTAGTTATAAACTGAGAAAACCTACAGATGATATAAAAAAATTATTAGAAATATATGAAAATAAAAATTTTAATTTTTTATTGCCAAGCAATAAAGAAATTACTGCATTAAGAAATAGTATACTAAGTAAAAAAATTTAGGTGAACTATTTGTACAAACAAAAAAACTTCATTTTCCCTTATAATAATTGAAAAAAAATGAAGTTTTTAATTATTTAAAGTGTCAAACTCGGGGGGGAAAGCTGTTTTTATTGATGTTATAAAGGTGCTTTCTTTATGAAAATAATGTTATAATTGTGTTAGTGTTTATTTATTATTTTGTGTTAGCATTTATTTGATATTTATAAAGTTGGTTGAAGTTATGATAATTTTTGATTTGGATGGTACTTTATGGAATACGGTTTCTGCGACTTATGAGGCAATGCTTAATGTTACGTCTAATAGAAGTGATGTAGGTAAAATAAGTAGGGAAACTATTAGGACGGGGATGGGTTTAACATTAAGTGAACATTATATGCCAAGCCTTGAAAAGAAAATGAGAGAAGAAATATTGATAAAAATAAATGAGGAGACAATTAGGTTGTTAAAATTGGGAAAGGCTAAATTTTATATAGGGATTAAGAGGACTATAAAAAAATTAAGTAAGCGCTATTCTTTAGGAATAGTTACTAATAATAATGATGAATATGCAAAGATATTTCTTGATACTTCAAATTTGAAAGAGTATTTTAAAGATTATATTGGCGTCGCAAGCTATAATATTACTAAGGGTGAAGCAATAAAATTAATGCTTAAAAGAAATAATCAAGAAAAGGGATATTATGTTGGGGATACAAAAAAGGATTTTAGAGGCGGCAACTGAAGCGAATGTTACTTTTATTTATGCAAAGTATGGAGTAGATAGAAATGTATCTACATTATATAGTGTTAGGAAAATCGGCTTTTTACCTTTAATTTTGGATAAAATTGAAAGGGAAAGGTTGTAGGCTGGTGTTTGGTAGTTGGTAAGTATTTTGATTAAAAAGGATAACTAAACTATATTGTTTTGTCAAAATGTTTACAGATTTGTTTGTTAAAACGCACAAAAACATAATAATTATTGTATAATTGAATTGTAAGGATACGGCGCAATCGGGGAGAGTGATAGGAATGTCAATAGAACAGGCATTAGAAGAATTGAAAAAATATGCAGATGAATTTACACAAGTGGGAGATGCAACGCAGGCTATTTCAACAAATAAAGATGATTTTTTACATAAGTTTGCAAAAGTAAATCAATATTATAAATATGTCGTTAATAATAGTGAGATTATGAGTGATGAGTGGTTTATGGCTGTTGATATTATTAGTGATATAGCTACGAATAATCCTAGTTTGGAGGAATGGGTTGAGCAAATGACTAAGCCGGCACAAGAAAAAACTCAAATAAAATCGCAGGATAGTTTTCCTATTGATACTACTACAATTTCGGGACCAATTGAATCTCTTGTATCAGAGGTTAATAATATGCAATATTGGGATTCAGACCATATTGAAGATATAGAATGGCAGCTACAAGCTTATCAAAAAAGGCTAATATCAAATCAAAGTTCATTTGAACCAAATGTTTATCAAAGTTTAATGGATGATATAAACGCTACATTAAATAAAATTGGTAGATTCAATAATATGCTTAATTCTGAAGCAATGGATGGTAAAAAAATGTAGGTGAAAGAAAATGGAAAGTTTAGATAGCTTAAACGCGCAGTTAAGAGATGCTAAGGATGAATTGGAGAAAATTACAATAAAAGAGCGTGAATCGGTTCCTTTGGCTCCTGGGGCTATGAGTGAACATAAATCGGAAGCATATTCTTATGTGGAATACACTGATGCAAATAAGGCATATAGATTAAAAGATAGAATTGCTGATTTAGAAAATAAAATTAAAATTTATGCTCAAAGTGGTCAAGTAGAAGGAGAAAAATCGATTAGTGATAGTCAAATACCGAAGCGTGATTATACACCTGTAGAAAAAATTCAGACGACTGCAAATCCTACAGTTGGTGCTGAGTATAATTCACAACATAGATTTTTTGGTATTAGCAAGTTAAAGCGAACTATTATGGCAACATCTAGTCAAAAAAGAAAGTTTAAAATATTGTGGATAAAAGCGAATACTACAAACAAAAAAACTCAAGAGCAGGTTGCTTTTGAATTAAATAAAGTATTTAGGTGATAGAAGTGAATGAAGATATAAATGAATATATGACGTTTTTTAAAGAACAGACTTTAAAGGAAAAGCAAAGTATTATTTATGAGCAATTACAGATTTTAGCTGGTTTTACCAATAATTTATGCAAAGGATTAAATATAGCAAATGAGCCAATATTAAATAGGGAAATATTGGATTTAAAAAAAGATAATTATACTGAAGATGATTTTGCTGAGGCTATAATTGTGTTGATTAATTCAATACAAAACTCAGTATGTGATTATTCTACTGGAATTTCAGATTTGCTTGATAAAATGGGCAATTAGGAGAGTAGGGCATATTTTGGTGAGACAAGGTTTTGGGAAAATGATATGGTCGTATTTTGGGAAGATTATTATTTTAGGGCTAAGGATTTGAATTTGAATTTGAATTTGCTTGGCTTTTTTTTTGCAATGTATAGTAAGATTATATAGCTGATGATATTTACTAATTTTGTTATTTATTATATAATTTTGTTGAAAAGTTACTTTATGGCAAAAATTATTAAAATTGATGGTGAAGTTGTATCTATTGGAACTAATGATGGAGGAATAAGGGAAGTAAGAACTACTGACCTTACTTTTACTCCTGTATTAGGTGATGAGGTAGAACTTTATGAAGCTGAAAACAATTTAATTGTTACTAAAAAAGAGGAAAAAAAGATTGAAAGTTCAAACTCTGGAATCAATATAAATGTTAGTAATAGCCAAGCAAATGCACAACCTATTTATGTTGCAAATAATACAAAAGCAGTAAATAAAGTAGTCTATTGTTTGTTAGCTTTCTTTTTAAGATTACAATAACAATATCTTTTTTCTTTTTTAGTTCTTAACTTAAAATAAATACAATTCATAATTATTTAAGTTGTCCTAAAGTTGTCCTAGAAAAATAAAAAACCATTGCTATGCAATGGTAAAATACACATTGGAGCGATTACTAAAAGGGTTAAGCACACTTTTATAACAAATTCATTTGTATTTGATAAATTGATTATAACGCTAAATTATTAGTGACACAATGAAATTTAATAATTTTCTTACGACATTT
>CANRQG010000115.1 GCA_947632735.1 uncultured Bacilli bacterium
TCCCCCTCTATCAGGAGAAACAATTCCTTTTCCAGCCCATACTGAAATGCCGCATGCAGATCATAGGGAGTAATCGCCGCCACTCCCCGAATAAAAGGTAATCTCCCCGCTGCATTTAAAACGGTCATTCCTCCCATGCTGTGCCCTACAAGAAAAATCGATGATTCATCTATTTTGTACTGGGCAGCGACAGCAGGATTATGCGCCCATTTTGCTATTGCAGCGGCATCCTCCACTAAATTGGAAAACAGATAGCAGCCTTCACTTCCCCATGCGCCGCGGTGATTGACATGGATTACAACACATCCCATCCGCATCAGGGCATATTCCAAATCATTGTTAGTCGTATATCCGGGGAATCCGTGGAACATAATAACGGCAGGATGAGGATTCTCATAAATATCCCCCGGAGTCAAAAGATAACCATATAGATGGCATCCCCCGCTGATAATATTAAGGGGTACCGCATCCGGCATTCCGTTCTTTTCCCTGTATTCCAAATCCCGGTATGAATTTTTTACTGAAAATCTCATCTTTCTCTCCTTTTCAGGAACGCTTCCCTGTCAGTTTAAAGAGCCAATCTTAATATCGCCTGAAATTTTTCTCTGTCCAGAGGAACATAATGTCCTACTGTATTTTTACCATTCTTTGTCGCCCGGTCCGCCATTTCTTCAAAATGCTCCGTGCCAATCGATAGCTCTGACAATGAGGTTTTTAATTTTAGTGACACAAAAAATTCTTTCAGCTTTTCCGATAATAGTTCTGCCATTTCTTCCTCTGTATGATTCCAATTATCCACATGAAAGACACGGTTGGCAAGCTGTGCCAGCTTCCATGGCTTTATTTTCGCTACATACTTCGTCCATGCCACCAGTACCACCGCCATGCCCTCTCCGTGAGTAATGCCATACTGGGCGCTTAATTCATGCTCAATACGGTGAGAACCCCAATCTGCTATTCTTCCGGTATCTAAAAGATTGTTGTGGGCAATCGAGGCAAGCCACTGAATTTCTGCCCTGGCATCCGGATTTTTGGGATCTTTCATCAATCTATCCCCATTCACAAGCAGCGCATTAATGGCTCCCTCCAGCAAATAATCCGTGACATCCGTATGACTCACATCTGAAAAATAACGTTCTAACAGATGGGATAAAATATCTGCCACTCCGCAGGAGGTCTGATATGCCGGCAATCCTATTGTATATTGTGGATTCATAATAGCAAATTTCGGAATAATCCGGTCATCTTCAAAGCCCAATTTCCACTTTCCGTTGGAAATAATGGCGCAATTTGAAGTTTCAGAGCCGCTGGCAGGCAGAGTGGAAATAACGCCGGTCGGTAAAACCTCTTCGGGCAGGACACCCTTATCAAAGAAGTCCCAGACATCTCCCTCATACGGAATGCCCAGCGCAGCTGCTTTTGCTGTGTCAATGGCGCTTCCTCCCCCTACAGCAAGAACAAAATCAACCTTTTTCTCTCTGCCAATCGCCACTAGCTCGCGTACCAGTTCCACAGAAGGATTCGGAACAACCATTCCATTTTCATAAAAAGCAATTCCTGATTTTTGGCAAATTCCCTCCACGGTATCATAAATACCAAGTTCCTTAATAAAATCTCCGCTGTAAACCATCAGGACGGAAGTCGCTTTTTCTTCCTTAAACAGCCGTTGTAACTCATTTTCCGCTCCCTGTCCAAATATAATTTTAGCAGGGTTATGATATTGAAAATCAACCATTGTTCCTTTCCTTTCCTCACATTACTGAATATTTTCTCTCCATGCTGCCGGTTTAAACTCTCCCTGAATCGGAAGCAGCCGGTTATCTAAATCTATCTTTAATACAGAGTTAAAATTATTGGTAGCAATCATCTGTGCTCCAAAGCCTACAATAACAACAAGCTCTTTGTCATTAAAGAATTTTTTCAGGCTGTCGATCAGCTCGTCAGATACCGCCGTCGGATCCTTGACAATCTGCTCCCCAAGCTGTACCAGCAATTCCTCCTTTTCATCAAATTCCAGCTTGTTCGGGTCAAGCCCCAGCGCTTTCAAATCGCTGATAAAAAACAACGAGCATAACAGGCATCCGTTTGTCGTAGAAACAGAATGCGCATAAATGGTTGCCGCCTTTTCTCCAACAACCTCAACTAAACGATCCCAGGAGGTATACCATCCCATAAAAGCATCATAGGTGGCATAATCCTGTAACAGCGCTTTTTTCATATTTGTCACGGCATTTCTTCCCGCCAGCTCTTCATATGCTTCCTTTTCTTTTCCCGTTACCTCGCTTAACTCTAATAATTTTACCCTTGCCATTTTTTCTATCTCCTTTCATATCCATTGTTCTTAGTTAATCGGTACTACTGCGCCATCATATGTATCGGTAATATATTTTTTGATTTCTTCGCTCTGAAGCACTTCTACCAGTTTTTTAATCGCTTCATTATTCTCATCCTTTTTCTGTACTACAACAATATTGGCATATGTTTTTGCCGCTATCGACTGATCGGACTCTACTGCCAGCGCATCCTTTACATGAAGGCCGCCCTCAATAGCATAATTTCCATTGATGACTGCTGCATCCACATCCGGCAGGGAACGTACTAACTGCTCCGGCGCAATTTCCTTAAATTGCAAATTCTTTTTATTTTCTACAATATCATTTACGGTTGCTTTAATATCCACGCCATCTTTCAGCGTAAGAAGTCCCTCCTGCTGTAACAAAAGAAGAGCTCTCGCCTCGTTCGTAACATTATTTGGCACGGCAATGGTCGCTCCGTCCGGAAGCGCATCCAGGCTTTTTGTTTTTCCGGCATAAACACCAAACGGCTCATAGTGTACTTTCCCGACCGATACTAATTCGGTTCCGTTTTCTTTGTTAAAATCATCCAGATACGGCTGATGCTGGAAAAAGTTTGCATCCAGGCTTCCCTCTGCCAATCCGGTATTTGGTGTTACCGTGTCCTCAATTTTTACAATATTCAATGTAATTCCGTCGCCCTCTAAAATTTTCTTTGCCTGCTCCAGAATTTCAGCGTGAGGAGTAAGCGAAGCCCCTATCGTAATAGTCTGGCTGCTCTCTGCTGCAGCATCCGGATTTTCTCCCGATGCAGAAGTATTACTATCTCCGCAGCCTGTTAAAATACCTAATGTTAATACTGTTGCAAATACAAATGATAAAATTTTTTTCATGTTTCTTTTCCTCCTAATTTAATTATTTTTATGAATGTCTTTGATTAACAGAAAGCCTGGTTCCCGCTTCCTGAAAAATCTGCATGATAATAATCAGTATGGCCACGGTCACCCACAAAACATCTGTCTGATACCGGTAATATCCGTAATTTAATGCTATCGCGCCCAGACCGCCGCCGCCGATACATC
>CANRQG010000116.1 GCA_947632735.1 uncultured Bacilli bacterium
ACCCTGGGGGGGGGTATTATTTTATTAAGAAAAAAATAAGAATTGTGCAAGAAAAAGTTGGTGAAATAATATGAAGAAACTAAAAGAAAGTACAAAAATAATGCTAGGAATGGTAATAGGCTTAATATTATCAACAGTCTCTTATGTTTTAGCTAATAGTATAATAGATAGTAAAAATGTTTTTTATAAAGATAATTCAGGTCTAGCCGTAAATAATGTGCAAGATGCAATAGATGGAACGTGTACAAAATTCGAGGAAAAAGTAGATAATTTTTTAGATAAGATATATCCCGTCGGAAGTATTTATATAAGCACAACTATGTCAACAACAGCGCAAGTAAAAGCAGCTTTAGGTGGTGAATGGCAAGCATATGGAAATGACAAAGTCTTAAGAGGTACAAGCTCTAAAGCAGAAATAACAGGTGGAAGTGATACAGTTACTCTAACTACGGATAATTTACCAAGTCATAGTCATTCCTTTACTCCAGCAGGAAGTGTTTCTAGCACTTTTAAAGGAACAGCGGTTAATTCAGGAACACAGTCAGCTAATCATACGCATACATTTAGTGGTAATACATCAACAACAGGAAATCATTCTCATAATGTTTTGACAAATAATGATTCTACTCGTAATCACACACATTTAGCGAATCCCTATAATTTGCCTGGAATAAATCAAAGTTATCATTTTGGGGACGGAAATGATAATGGTCCAACTACAGTTGCTGGTAATCATTATCATACTTATAGTGGAACAACTTCTGCTAATAGTGCGAATCATTATCATTCTGTAACAGCTGCTGGAACAGTAACAAGTACCTTTACAGGAACAGCCAGTAATACAGGAGCGACCGGTGGAGGAAAATCCTTTAGTGTCCAAAACTCATACATAACGGTTTTTATGTATAAAAGAATAAGCTAGTGGCAATTTTTGTACTAAAATTTTATAAAAATGTTGCATTTAATAATAAAATACTCTATAATTTAATTAGCAAGTAAAATCTTGCATATAATAAAAAAGGGATATACCTAATCCTCATAAGTTAGGTGTTCTCAAAAGATTTTTGGTTACACACTAACACTTACAATAAAGCGTTAGTGTGTTTTCTATATTACAATTAAGCAAACAATAAGCATAATTATAATTATTAATAAAAATAAGGTTACTACGAAGTTGTAAAAATATATATGCCTCATAATTATCACCTCCAATTTTATAAAAATATAAAATTTGGAGAACACCTAACGCTGACTAGGTATATCTAATATAATAATAACAGATATGTACAAAAAATACAACTACTAAAAGTAGTGTTTTTTATACGTAGTTAAATGTAGAAATTATTTTGTTGAAAACTTTTCTTGACAATACCACCCGGGGGGGGGGGTATAATTTTATTAATAAAAAATAAAAACTGTGCAAGAAAAGTTGGTGGAAAATGAAGACTAATATAAAGATAATAGTCGCAGTAGCGATAGGAATTTTAGTTTCAATTGTTTCTTCTTATGCCATTGCTGAAACTATAATGGATAGTAAAAGTGTTTACTACAAAGATAATTCAGGATTACTCGCAGATAATGTTCAAGATGCCATAGATGGAACTTGCGTTAAGTTTTCAGAAAAAGTAGATACTTTTTTAGATAAAATTTATCCCGTAGGAAGTATTTATATAAGTACAACTATGTCAAATGCCGCTCAAGTGAAAGCTGCTTTAGGTGGAGAGTGGCAAGCATATGGAAATGACAAAGTTTTAAGAGGAACAGGTTCTAAAGCAGAAGTAACAGGTGGAAGTGATACCGTTACATTGACAACAGATAACTTGCCTAGTCATACACATTCTTTTACACCGGCAGGAAGTGTAGCAAGTACATTTAAGGGAACAGCCGTTAATTCAGGGACACAGTCCGCAAATCATACGCATACATTTAGTGGTACAACTTCTACCAATGGAAACCATAATCACGTTGCGATATTTAATTTGTCAGGAAACGGTCAATATTTTCAGGTTGAAATGGCTCGTGGAACAACTAATGCTTCTCCATTTGCTTATACTGGCTATGCGGGTAACCATAATCATACTTATAGTGGAACAACTTCTGCTAATAGTGCGAATCATTACCATTCTGTAACAGCTGCTGGAACAGTAACAAGTACTTTCTCAGGAACTGCAAGTAATACAGGCGCAACAGGAAAAGGAACAGCCGTTAATGTTCAAAACTCATACATAACTGTCTTTATGTATAAAAGAATAAGCTAGATTTAAGCAACTTTTTTTAATAAAAGTGTTAGATTATTAAAAAATTATTAATCTAGCACTTTTTCTTTTCTTAAAAGTAATTATCTGATACAATAAGTATAAATATTTCTAAATAACAGTTAAAATCTAATTTTGTTTAAAAAACTTTTATTTAGAAAAGACTATTTCTAGTGTCAGTTAAACAAAAAATAAAATAAAGAATGGAGAATATTATGAATTATAAAATATTGAATTTTAAAGTAGAAGTTGAGGGGTTAGAAAATAAAATATGGAGAGTTATTGAAATAGTTGATAGAATGACAGTTGCAGATTTAGCTTATACTATACTAGCTTCTTTTAATTCATTAGCATATCATTTATATAACATAACATATAAAAATGATATATATGACTGTTCAGTTTGTCCTGAGCATAATCCTGATTATAAAGATTTAGTTAATGCTGTTACTACAAGGTTAAGTAATCTTAATTTAAAAGAAAATGATACTATGGAAATGGAATATGATTATGGGTCACCAACAACATTTAAAATTACTTATTTAGGTAGTAAACAAACAAATAAGTATAATGATTTAAAGAATTATCCTTATATAGTAAATGGTGAGGGTCTAGGAATGTTAGAGGATATTTCTGGTTCTGAATTAAAAGATATAGTATCAGATACAGATGAGTTAGGATACTCTACTAGTTATTTTACACCAGGATACGAGTTTGATAGAAAATACGATTATAGAAAATATAATATAAAAACTGATAATAAAAATTTAAAAGGACAAATTCTTTTAATAAAGAATGGCTATGAAGTAAAATAGTAAAAACTTAGGAGATTAGTCTGAAAACAAAAATAAAATTTAATTTATATAAATAATCAAAAAAGGACAGACTTCCCCTTACCCCAAAGA
>CANRQG010000117.1 GCA_947632735.1 uncultured Bacilli bacterium
ATGCCAGAACCAGTTCCAGTTACACCAGAAGTAGCTGTTCAACCAGTGATGCCAGAACCAGTTCCAGTTGCACCAGAAGTAGCTGTTCAACCAGTAATGCCAGAACCAGTTCCAGTTACACCAGAAGTAGCTGTTCAACCAGTGATGCCAGAACCAGTTCCAGTTGCACCAGAGGTAGCTGTTCAACCAGTGATGCCAGAACCAGTTCCAGTTGCACCAGAAGTAGCTGTTCAACCAGTAATATATGGAGGAGCAAGCCCAATAGTTCCTGATATAAATATTAACCAAGATAATAATCATCAAATATATGGCGGGGCAGACCCATTACAAAATACACAACCAATTCCAGTAGTATCACAACCTGCTCCTATGCCTGAGGTAGCACCAGTTCAAGATGCAACTGTTCAACCAATTGCCCCTCAAGTAGAACAAGCTCCAGTAGTCCCAACAATTAATCAGTAGTGACTAAAAATTAAAAAAGATAACCAAAACTTAGCCTAATAAAGCTAAGTTTTTTCTAAGTAAAATGAAGTACTAGACTTTAATTTTTAAATTTGATAAAATTAATTTAGGTGGTATGATGAAGAAAAAAGTAGTAATTTTATCCTTACATCTAGGCTATGGTGGTATAGAAAAATCTATTGCTGCTCTTGCCAATATATTAGTAGAAAAATATGATGTCGAAATTGTCTGCATTTATAAACTTCAACCCAAACCCGCCTTTGAAATATCCGACAAAGTAAAAATAAAATATCTAATCAACAGTAACATTGCTAAAAGAGTAGAAAATTATAAAATACTTCTTTCTAATAAACAATTTAAAAAATTATTTAAAAAGCTTTACAATGACTATTTCAAAAAATTAAAATTCCTTACCTTTTTTAAAGATTTATTTAGCAGTATAACAATTTATATCAAAAGAACACAAACAATGAAAAAATACTTAAGAAAAACAAATGCTAATATAATTATTTCAACAAGAACTTTTCTTAATGAATTGTCTAGTAATTATGCCCCCATCAATACCTTTAAAATAGGCTGGGAACATAATCATTATCACGATAATATGAAATATGCAATAGATGTCATAAGAAGTGTGAAAAAGCTAGATTACTTTGTTTTAGTATCTAATAATTTATATAACTTTTATAACGAAAAACTAAAAGATACTAAATGTCGTTGCCTTTTTATTCCTAACATCTTAGATAAAGTACCAAAAGAAACATCTAAATTAACTGAAGAAAGATTAATCTCTGTTGGTCGTTTGTCTAAAGAAAAAGCTCAATTAGATTTATTAAAGATATATAATATTTTAGTTAAAGATTATCCTAATTGGCATTTAGATATAATAGGCGATGGGCCTGAAAGAGCTAACTTAGAAGAATATATTAAAAATCATAATTTAAAAGATAAAGTAACATTACACGGCTTTCAAAATAAAGACTATATTGATAATTTACTTAACAAATCATCAATTTACTTAATGACATCCTTAACCGAATCTTTTGGTATTGTCTTAATTGAAGCTATGTCTCACGGACTTCCCTGTATAGCCTTTTCATCAGCTGAGGGAGCTCAAGAATTAATAAATAGTGGTAAAGATGGTTATCTAATCAAAAATAGAAATTATGAAGCCTATATAAAGAAAATAGAAGATTTAATAGAAAAGAAAGAAGAAAGAATAAAAATAGGGAAAGAAGCTTACAAAACTTCTCAAAATTATACTAGCGATAAAGTTTCCCAAAAATGGTTTGATTTACTAGAAAAGAGTGATAAAAATGCCTAAAAGAAATGTTTTATTTGTTGCTTCTACTGGAGGCCATCTCAATGAATTAATGCAGCTAAAAGAACTTTTTGATAAATATGATTTTCATTTAATAACAGAAAAAACTAAGTCTAATATGTATTTAAAAGATACATACAAAAATAAAGTTAATTATCTAGTTTATGGTACAAAAGACCATCCTTTGAGTTATCCCTTTAAATTACTTTTTAATTGTTTTAAAAGTCTTTATCTATATATAAAAATACATCCTGATTATATCGTCACTACAGGTGTTCATACTGCCGGTCCTATATGTTGCCTTGGCAAAATACTAGGTACAAGAATAATCTACATCGAGACATTTGCGAATATGACAAGTAAAACAATAACTGGCAAACTTCTTTATCCTATTGCTGATAAATTTATTGTTCAATGGGAAAGTATGAAAAAAATATATCCGAAAGCAACTTATGGAGGTTGGATTTTCTAATGATATTCGTAACACTAGGAACTCAAGATAAGAGTTTTACTCGACTATTAAAAGCAATTGATAGAGAAATAGAAAAGGGAACAATTAAAGAAAAAGTTATTGTCCAAGCTGGTCTTACCAAATATACATCTCCTAATATGGAAATTCTCGACTTAGTTTCTGAAGAAAAATTTGAAGAATTAATTGAAAAATGTGATTTACTAATAACTCACGGTGGAGCTGGTTCTATTCTAGCGGGCATTAAGCATAATAAAAAAATAATTGCCGCTGCCAGACTTTCTAAATATAAAGAACATACCAATGACCATCAAAAACAAATTATTAAAGAATTTTCTGATAAAGGTTATATTTTAGAACTTAGAGATTTTAACAAACTAGATAAATTAATTGAAAAAAGTAAAAGTTTTAAACCTAAAAAATTTGTCAGTAACACCAAAAATATGGTTCAACTAATAAGTGACTATATCGAAGAAGAAGACCACATATCTTGGTATAACAAATACCGTCAGGTCCTTCTTTATCTCTTCTTTGGAGGCGTTACAACCCTAATCAATATTATAACTTTTTACTTATTAAGAAAACTAAATGTCGAAATGTTTATCAGTAATTCTATCGCTTGGTTTTTTGCGGTTTTAGTAGCCTTTATTACTAATAAACTTTATGTTTTTGAAAGTAAAAATAAAAAAACTAAAGATAATATTAAAGAAATGCTTTCCTTTTTCTTATTTAGAATTTTATCTTTAGGCTTTGATATGGCTTTTATGTATATTATGATTCAAATACTTTCTGTTAATGAAATGTTTTCTAAAGTAATGTCTAACATATTAGTTATAATTTTAAATTATATCTTTAGTAAATTATTTATTTTTAAAAAGAAAAAAGAAATATAAAAGGAGAA
>CANRQG010000118.1 GCA_947632735.1 uncultured Bacilli bacterium
CTTTCTTTGGGGTAAGGGGAAGTCTGTCCTTTTTTGATTATTTATATAAATTAAATTTTATTTTTGTTTTCAGACTATCACCACCCCTATAATAGCAAACAGAAAAGTAAAAATTTGTCATTTATTAAATTTACTCATAAAAAATTACTAAACTATTCGCAATAATTTAGTAATTGATTAAGAGTTGGTTTACTATTTTTCTTTACTACCCAGTACTCTTTTTCTTCACCTTCATAGCACCTATATACATCATAAAATGGCGTATCATAATATATTACATCTCCAATTGTAGTAGTCATAATTCTAAATCTTGGTGCCTCTTTATTTAACTTTACATTACTATAATCTAAAACTAGTAATAATCCCATAATCAAAACAACATAGAAAAGACTAAGTAATAGTCTTACATTAAAAGAATGTTTTCTATTTATCATTGTAAAGCCTAGTAAAGAAATGACAACACCTATAACTGAATAAATTGAACCCCAACTACTCTCACTAGGAAAGATAGAAAATGCATTAAAAATTAAGACTAAACCAAAGAATAATAGTATTTCTGAAATTAATCTATTTTTCTTAGCAATTTTTTTATTAGTATACTCAATAGTATTGACAATATTTTCTTCAAACTTTTCCTGATACTTTTCCTTTTCTATTTTTTCTCCACTTAATAATTCATTAATAGTTATTCCTAATATTTCACATAATGGTTTAAATAAAGATAAATCAGGCATATTTTTACCATTTTCCCAATTACTTACTGAACGGTCTGTTACTCCTAATTCTAAAGCTACTTCTTGTTGCGTAAGATTTTTTTCTTTTCTACATTCAGCAATAAACCTTCCTATTTTTTCTTGATTCATAAATACCTCCTTTCACACTAAATTTTATAATGTAAAAGTCTTTTTGAACACGAAACAAAACTTGAGTTTCTATTTTTTTCTTCTTTTCTTTAACCAGTTAGTAGGAAGTAAACAAAGAAATGCCGTACCCATACATAAGCCAACAACCCAGTTATCATTTTTCTTTATTAAATCTATTACAAAACTTATATAAAAGAATATTGAAGCAACTAAGCAACATATAAAAATTATTTTTGTATCTTTCATTTACTCGCCTCATTAATCAACATTAACGCCTTTTTTAAATACTTTAATATCTATGAAATAATAAATACAAATAAAAGTGATATATATAAATACTCCTAAAACTAAACTTTTTTTTACAACATCAACTGCAACAACATTATTGATATTTGTACTAAATAGAGCCATAATATTTGGATTAAATAAACCAATGATATAAATAATTAAAACTGATATTACACCAACAAGTAAATAGTTTAAGTAACCATAAACAATTGATTTTACCATTCTCAAATTATTTGATTTGTGTCCTAATAATATTCCCGTAAAACCTGCTTGTAATATAGTTGTAAATTCTAAAAATATAACAAAGAAAGCTGTAAGAATTAATTTTATTGTTGTACTATTCATAACTGTTGCAAAAATTTGTAAAGTATTTTTTAAAACTTCTAAATTTTCTTTTGAATAATAAGCAATAACGATACATAATAATATAACTAACATACTTGTAAACATTGTAATAATAGAAGATAAAAATTTAGAAGTATAGATAGTACTTTTACTTATAGGCAAAGTATGAGTTAAATAAGATTCATCGCCATATACATTTTTAACAAATCTTGCCCATACCCGCATTAAATTATTTATAACTATACTAAACATAAAAGAAATTGTTATTCCACTTGCTATAAGAGCAAGAATATGTAACATAAAAGAATTATCAAAAGAAAATAAAATTCTTGTAAAAATCGCAAAAACAATATCAATTAAATAGAATACTATTAAAAGCTTATAAATATACTTTAAATCATATTTCAAACATTTACTTAACATTTAAACATCCTCCTAAATATCTCATCAATAGATGCTTTTTCTTTTTCTCTCAACTTATCCGCATCAGAACAAAGTATTATTTTTCCTTTATCAATAAATATAACTTCATCTAGTATTCTTTCTATATCACTAATAAGGTGAGTAGATATTATGACACTAGCATCTTCATTAAAATTATTTAAAATAGTATCTAGTATATAATCTCTCGTTGCGGGATCAACGCCACCTAAAGGTTCATCTAATATATAAAGTTCGGCATTTCTTGACATAACAAGTATAAGTTGTAACTTTTCCTGCATACCCTTACTCATTTTAGATATTTTAGTATCTATTTCCAAATCTAAATCTTTTATTAATCTTTTAGCTTTTTCTATATCAAAATTATCATAAAAGTCTGTAAAATATTTAAGTGTTTGTTTAATCGTCATACTTTTATCCAAATAAGTTCTCTCAGGTAGATAAGATATAATCTTTTTACTTTCTATTCCAACTTCCTTACCATTTACCAAAATCTCACCACTAGTTGGTGTAAGTAAGTCATTGATAAGTTTAATTAAAGTTGTTTTACCCATACCATTTTTTCCTAGTAAACCAACAATTTTTCCTCGTGGTATTTTTAAGTTAACATCTTTTAAAACTTGCTTTTTACCATAATCTTTATAAATATTTTTACATTCCAATAATTCCATTAAATACTTTCCTCCCTTAAAAATTCAACTATTTTTTCTTTACTAAATCCTAATTCTTGCATTTCATTTATATATTTTTCTGTTTTTTCTTTGGCATACATATCCTTAAATTTATCTAATAACTTCTGATTTTTAGTAACATATTTTCCATTCGTTCTTTCAGTATAAATAAGTTTTAAATCTTCAAGTTCTACAAGTGCTTTTTGCATTGTATTAGGATTTACTTTTGTCTTTAGAGCCAGTTCTCTCACTGATGGTAATTTTTCACCTGATTTTATTTTTCCTGATATAATATATATTTCTAATTGCTCTACTAATTGAATATATATTGGTCTATCATTCTCAAATACAAAATTCATATCTGCTCCTTTCTACATTGTATCACTTGATTAATACAATGGTATAATATTTCTTTTAAAAAGTCAAGAATCGAGTAGAGTAAATTTTCAATAACTTTATTTATTGATATGATACCCTCTCACACCACCGTACGTACCGTTCGGT
>CANRQG010000119.1 GCA_947632735.1 uncultured Bacilli bacterium
TAGATACACTGTTTTTCAGTGTATTGTAAGTAAAGTATATTGCTTTATTTACAATACATTAAAAAAATAAAAAGGAGGAATATACATATGACTATAACAGCTGATACTGATCCTAGTAAAATAATTAAGTTGGAACAAGATACCGTGGATATTATTGAAGAAACTTTAGATAATGATATAAAAGTTAATATTGATTCACAAGTAGCTCAAATTGAGACAGAATTAAACTATGGACTTAGTCAAGATGCATACATTGAAGATGGGGCTTCACCATTTAATGAAGAAGCAGGTAATTTGGTAGAAACTGCAAATAACTTAGTCAGTGAATTTGGTGCATTTAAGGAGAAAGCAAAAACCTATGCAAAAGAGCAAGTACAAAAGGAATTAAAAGATTTAGAAAGTGCAATTAAAGAAAAGCTTCAAAAAATTGAAAATGTTATAAATTATGCTGAAACTTCAGCAACTAATTGGAACAATTTGCCCATTATTTCGCGAGGTCTTGTAACAAGAACAGCATATGATTACTGCAAAAACTATGATGAATATATAAGTAATAGAGAAAAGTATAAATCTAAGTTAGTCAGTGTTCAGTCACAAATCAAGTATATGGGGTGATAGTGTATGTCAGATAAGATAGAAAATTCAGATACAAGTTTTTTATTAGAACCACTTGAAACGTTTGCAGCAGATAAGAAGGTGGAAACACCAGCGGTAGATTTTACTCTTCCAGATTCATTTATTGAAAGTGTTTCTAATTCAAATGAAACACCAACTACTGATTTTACTGTTCCTAGTTCAATTCCTAATGATATAGTAGTAGAGACTGAAGTAACATCTAGTGTTCCAAAAGATACTGTTACTAATAGTACGGCTATAGAAACAAAATCAGCAGTAGAGGTTGCATCTAAGACTGTTGCCAATAATGCTACGGTTGAAAAAACACCACCAGTTGATGTCACTTCAACTGATACAAGTAGTGATAACATTACAATAGAAGAAACAAAACCACAAATTAGTATTGAACAAACAGGTGATCCATTTGCTGATACATACAAATATGCTGAAGCACAGATCAACGCAAATAAGACAAAGGGTCCTCTTGATGATCAGATTAATGCTATAAATGAAATTGGAAAAAAACAAATTGAGGCAAATAAACCAAGTGATCCTCTTGCTGAGAGTAAAGCAGCATTTGCAAAAATAGCAAATAACAATATTACAATATTAGATGATGATACAAATCAAGAAGTTAGTGTAAATACGCCTGCTGTTCAGGAAGAAATAGAAACACCATCTGTTGAGGCAGAAAAGGATTTGGAAAATAGTACTGTTAGTACTAGTGTTATTGATACATCAGGCTCTTCTCTGCCAAATAGTACGAACCCTAAGAACACTTCTAATAATGTGGCTATTGCCAATGGGATAAAAGGTATCTCAGCTGGAATTGTTGGTGGACTTACCTTAGCTGCTACAAAAATAGCTAATAAAGTTATTTCAGATAATAAAGATTCTGTGGCACAGTCAGCTCAGAATTTAAAATCATTATCTCTTGATACAAAAACTCAAGAAAGCAAATACAACAATATGGTTAGTCTACTTGAAAATTTTAGCAGTGCTCACGATGGCTTTTTATTGAAATTAGATTTTGATACTCTTGGAGATAAAATTAGAAAATATTTTGATCGATATAATGCTTTTGTGTTAGCTGTAGAAACAAGAAATAGTAATTTGATACAGGCTGATGAAGACGGTTCACCTGATGGTAATAATTCTATTGGTGAAACTAAGTCTTTATCTTCGTTAGAGCAAGAGTGGGAAAAAGCTATTGATGATAGTGTTTCTTCAAATAATTCTTCTGATGGTCCATCGACTGCTACTACTATAATTGCTGGAGCTTCAAGCTCTATAGGTGGTGGAGGTACATCAAGTTCTTCAAATTCTTCTTCTAAATCAGGTAGTAAAAAGAAAACAAAGAAAAAGAAGAAAAATAAGAATAGTAATTCTAATGCTGAAGATTCTGAAGAACTTGTTGATGAAAGTGAAGATATTGAAAATGAGAAAATTGATGATGAACCTGTTGATGCTGAAGAGATATTTGGTAAACTTGATGATACTCCAACTGGAGATGATACTCAAAAAGAAGTACCTGACATTCAAAACAATGACACTAGTAAAACACCTGATACGTCAACACCAAGTGATAATCAAACACCTAGTACACCAAGTCAAAGTACAACACCGCAAGAAACACCAAGTGATAATGGTACTACACCTACACCAAGCCATTCACTAAATCAACAGGGAACAGCAAGTTCCGGAAGTGATAATTATCATAGTGGTGGAGGATACAGTTCTAGTGATGGATATAGTGATACAGTTTCAACAAGTCTGGAAGGAACGGATGGAATTACTGATGTTACAGAAAGTCCAATAGAAGTGTTAGATGATGCACCAACTTCAATAGAAGATGTAATAAAAGATAATTACACAAAGATACCATCGTCATCAGAGCCGATAACATCATCAACATCTAAAGGCAAAGGAACAATAATACCAGTAATAGCCGGTTTAAGTGCAGCCACAGCTGCAGGAATAGGAGCTAAAGCATATTTAGATAGAAAACAAAATAATGAAAATGAAGAAGTAGAAGAGTTAGAAACAGACGACTGGTCAGGAGAAGAAAAACTTGATTTAGAATATGATGACAACAAAGTACCAGTAGCATATCTAGATGATGATGACGATGAAGAAGAAGATACAATAGAGGAACAACAACCAGAAAGATATGATGCAAAAACTAATGAAGAGTTAGCTGATTTACAATAGAAAGGAAAAAGAAATGTAAAATTTAAAAAATAAAATTTAATTACTTTATTTTAGAAATAGCAAGAAACTATTTCCTTTTTCCGTTGTAAATAAAAGTGTAAACAAAGTATCAATTTGTTTGACTTTTTAGTTTTAGTGATGTAGGCTTGAATTAAGAATAGAAATTCTTAGTGATAAGAATAGAAATTCTAGTAAAAAAAATAGGAGGTGCGTAAAGTATGTCAGATAGATTAGCATTTAATTTAGCTGAAATGGAAAATTTGTATTTAGA
>CANRQG010000120.1 GCA_947632735.1 uncultured Bacilli bacterium
TAATAAGATGATACCCCCCCCCAGGGCGGTATTGTCAAGAGAAAGTTTTCACAAAATTGAAAAATTTTATGCTGTTCTTTTATACATATAAACGGTTACGTATGGTTGTAAAGTACTTATAGTTGTGGCTTCAAGCAAAACTATGACTATGAATATAGTTTGGTATTGACTTGTCGCAAGTCCTGTACTTTCTATTGTTTCACGAGGTATATAGGATACTAATTTTGCTTCTGAATCCATTTCTACCATTTTCTATTTTTTTCCCAAGCTACTTTAGCATTATCTATAACATTATTGAATTTATTCCATTTATATTAAAGTACTATCATTAACTCTCAAGCAAGCTAATACTCATTACCATATTCATTATGCTCTTTTTTTAATATAGGAAAAATTCATTATTTCTTAAAATTCAATATATCAAGTTAGTGTCTTTTGTCTTTCTCCACTTTCTTCTAACTCTTTTCTTTTCTTATCTTTCTATTCTCTACTACTTTCTTAGCTACATCTACCATTTCATCCGTAAAATGAATCTCTTGTCCTGACTCTTTTTGGTCTTCTTCTTCCATTTCTTGAAGATATCTCTTTACTTCTTCCTCTATTTCTTTTCTTCTTTTTTCTAAATCTTTATTATTTTCTGATAACTTTCTTACTAGTTTTTCTTTCTCTCTTCTTATTCTTTCATCTAATTTATTCAACGTATAATTTCTTTCTTTACTATTTACTGCCTTTATTTTAACTCCATCTCGCCTATTATCATTACCTAATAGTTTTAGTTCTCTACTTATCATTATTGCTTCTTCAAAAACTTTCTTTAATAGTTTTGAATTTTCTTTTCTAAAATCATTTATTGTTCTAAAGTCTGGCTTTAATCCTCTTATTAACCACATTACTTCTATATCTGTTTGACATAACTTTTGTAGCTCTCTTGATGACCTAATTTCATTACTATAACCGTATAAATATAGCTTTAATATATCTTTCGGATCAAATGAATCAGTTACTTTTTTATTTGGTATAGCTCTTTTAAATCCCATTTCTTCTAAGTCCAATATATCTACAAACTTATCTATTATTCTTACTTCACTTTCGGCATCTATTAAATCGTCTATTTTTTCAGGAGACAAAATAATTTGATTTCTATTTACACCAGAAATATACTTTGCCATATTATTATCACTACCTTTTTATACTTATATTATACAATAGCGTTATAAAAGTTTTAACTTACATTAAAACTTTTTAACTTGCTAAACATTATACCAAAAAAAGGCTACTTTTACTATATAAAACACTACTTTTTCAATAAAATAAACAATTTATTAATAAAAAACGTATTAATTTTATGCAGTTCTTTTATACATATAAACAGTTATGTATGGTTGTAAAGTACTTATAGATGCGGCTGTTCCAGTAAAGCTATGAGTATGTCCATCACTTGTTGTTCCTTTACCTGCGGCACCAGTTGAAGTTGATGTAGTTGAGATGGGATGAGTATGACCTCCACCTCCACCTTGAGCAGTAATAAATCTGCTAAGAGTGTTATAACCCCACTTATTATTAGTAGGTTCTGATGAAGATGGCCAAGACAAATTTATGCCACCACCATCAGTGCCAGCCCAAGCAGGAATCGTTGAATTTATTGCTAAATGATTATGACTTGGTATTTCGGCTATTGTTAATGTGTGAGAACCAGTATTAGCATTAACCTTATCATAACTATGACTATGACTTGGTATTTGACTTATCGTAAGTCCTGTACTTCCTATCGTTCCACTTGGTGTATAAGATACGGACTTAGCTCCTCCTGTTTTTTCTATAGTATTAAACTCTGTTTGACTTGCATCTACCCCTACTAAAGTTTGGCCTTTTCCGTAGACTTCCCAAGTCCCACCTAAAGCACTTTTTACCTGTTCTACTGTCGATAAAGTGGCGCTTATATAAATACTACCTATTGGATATATCTTATCTAAAAAGTTATCAACTTTACTTTCAAACTTCGTACACGTCCCATCTATCGCATCCTGCACATTATTTACAGCTAGACCCGATTTATCTTCATAGTAAACATCTTTACTATTAATAATACTTTCAGCTAAAACATATGAAAAAGTTATTGATATTAAAGTACCAATTAACATAAATAATATATTCTCTCGAAACCTTTTCATAATTTTTTCACCCAACTTTCTCTTGCACAATTCCTATTTTTTTCCTAATAAGATAATACCCCCCCCCAGGGTGGTATTGTCAAGAGAAAGTTTTCACAAAATTGAAAAATTTTATGCTGTTCTTTTATACATATAAACGGTTACATATGGTGGTAAAGTGCTTATAGATGCGGCTGTTCCAGTAAAACTATGAGTATGTCCATCACTAGTAGTGCCTTTACCTGCGGCACCAGTTGAAGTTGATGTGGTTGAGATAGGATGAGTATGTCCCTGATTATAGGAAGTACCATAGCCAACTTGACCTTTCATAGTAACAATATAAGTACCTCCGTGTCCAGCCCACGAACCTAAAGACCACGTTCCTTCTGGTACCACTGCATACCTAGCCAAACCCTCTGGTGTCTCTCCAATAGTTAAAACGTGAGAACCTGTATTGGCGTTAACCTTATCATAAGTATGACTATGACTTGGTATTTGATTTATCGTAAGTCCTGTACTTCCTATTGTTCCACTTGGGGTATAAGATATTGATTTTGCTCCACCAGTTTTTCCTATCGTATTAAACTCTGTTTGACTTGTATCTATTCCTACTAAAGTTTGGCCTTTTCCATATGCTTCCCAAGTTCCGCCTAATGCTCCTTTTACTTGGTCTACTGTCGATAAAGTTGCGCTTATATAAATACTACCTATTGGATATATCTTATCTAAAAAGTTATCGACTTTACTTTCAAACTTCGTACAAGTTCCATCTATCGCATCTTGTACATTATCTGCTAGTAAATTAGAGTTATCTTTATAATAAATGTCCTTACTATTTACTATAGTTTCAGCTAAAGCATA
>CANRQG010000121.1 GCA_947632735.1 uncultured Bacilli bacterium
CTAACACTTCGTCGATACCTACGCGTGTATTGGACTTTCACCAACTAGATATATGCCGTGCACGGCACACTAAAAAGGTAGTTAAGAAATAAATCTCAACTACCTTTTCAACTACCAAAATTTTAAATTTTACTTAATGATTATATTAAATAACTAATTTTAAAAGATTTAAAATAAAGGTAAAAGTATTCAAATAAACTTAAAAGTGCGTGAATACTAACCGCCCCCTGAAGGAGCCGAAAGGCTCCATTTTTGTTTTAAAAAAGTTAAAAAAATTATTTTAGTTCAAGACTTCAGATAAGTTGACAAAATATAATAACTAAATATAATAATTAACAAACAGGAGGAAATAATACTATGAGTACTATAAATCAAAAAGAAACTTTAAATAAATTAAAGCAAGAAATATGTAAAAGTCATCCTATCTTAAATCCCAGAAAAAATAACGAAATAAAAGAGACTTCTGTAATGGAAATATATTTTACTTTTACAGCAACATATGATGATAAACCTATCACTGCTATTGGCTTTTTAGATGGAAATGAATATTCTAGATCTTCAACTTCAACTTTCTATGAGTTGGATGAATATATAAGTTCAGAAATAGTTAATGAACTCATTTCTTATTTGATTACCGAATACCCATATATAAACGATTTTTCTCTTTTTCCACAATCTTTTTCATTAAGTTTTGGTTATCCCCTTGAAATGCAAAATAAAGAAGGAATCAGTTGCGATAAAATTATATTAGAATTTAATGTACTTACTAAGGAATTTATGCCAATATTAAATAAATATTTATCAAATATTTTAGTAAAATTCACAAATGAACTATCACAAACTGCAACTTTTCAACATAAATATGCTGAATATTGTGATAATTTACAAAAAAATATTTTAGATTCCTTAAATGAGAAAGAAATAGAACAGATGGTTAGAAAATTACCGATTGAAATGAAAAGAGAATTATTACAAAAACTTCCAAGTCAATATTTTTTACAATTTTATCAAGAACACTATTCTCAAGAAGAAAAGACACCATCTAAACAATTAATTAAAAATGAAACTCAACTATCTGTTGAACTACCAAAATATTAAATTTTACTCAGATATTAAATAACAAACTTCAAAAGATTTAAAATAAAGGTAAAGGTATTTAAATAAACATAAAAACACGTGAATACTAAACACCTCTTGAAACCTCGCCTAAATTAGGCGTCTTTTTTGTTTGGACTATTTATAAATACTTTATACTACACCATTAGTTCAAGTGATTTTTTATATGTGAATAACATATTTTTAACATTACCTACTCTTTTTTGTTTATTTCTAAAAATGAAATAGCATTTGATAAGTTTGATAACTATATCAGTGCTAATAACACCGGTACTTTAGATTTTAAATCACTTCATAAATACACTTGATTGTTAATAAGAAAATTTAAATATATGATATAAACTTAATAAAAAAAATAGACCTATAAAATAAGTCTCTACGCAGTATATTAAAAAAACTTTCTACCTATAAAAATCGCTCACAGTTCATATAATCTGATAATTATAGAAATTAAGTTCTAATTAAATAAAACAATTAAAAAGTTTGATAATAAAAACATTTATTTCACCTTAATATATTAATAAACTTATAAGATTTATCAATTATTAGCTCTACTTAATTTAAACTTGGAATATGCACATTTAATTTTGTTATTTGATTTATCGATTATTACTGGTAAACCTATGCCACATACAAGATATAAAGCAAGCCAAAGACTTTTCGTTTGATAACCAAGAAGCAATGATAAATTTTTGAAATCAACTTTTAAAAATATAAATTGTATAATCATAGCAATCTTAAATCCAATTAGATGCCACGTCATAATTGTTAAAGTTATGTTTCCCAAATATTCTAAAAAATTAGAAAGCTTTTTACTTTTTTCATTTATTAAATTTGATATTGATAAAATCAAATAAATACCCAATAATGAACACACCATAAAGAATAATGGATTAGAAAACTCATTAGAAGACATATTAATATGTCCAAAATTATTTAAAATTAGTAAACCACAAAAACTTATTACTGTTAAAAAGTAGTTATTAAATTTTAATTTGTTTTTGTGTATATATGCTTCATTTCCTAAGTCATATATTAGCATAAATACAAAAGCTGCACCAACTCTTGTTGGAATTTTATCATAGAATCTCATACAACATCCAATTATAAAGCAAATTATAACTGCAATTTTTTCAAAAATTTTAGGATTAATAATTTTTTGCTTTAAACTTACAAATTTAATAATAGAATAACCAAATATTATACATATTAAACTTATTATAAACCATAAAGCAATCAATAATGGATCATTTCCAGCAAGTAGAATAATTCTTATCAATCTTTTTATAAAATAACTTACAGAACTAATTGGTTTTACAACTATACCTAATAATTCCTCATTTGGATTATAAAAACCAATAGAAATAAACAAATTAGTAAGTAACAAAAACAACACTTCATACTTTAAATAAAATAAATATAATTTTTTTATCTTTCTTTTCAAAAAATCAATTAAATCTTTTAAATTATTAAAGCTTCTATTCTTAAAAAGAAATCCGCTTATAAACATAAAAACAGCCATATGGAACAAGTAAATAAAATTATAAACTTTATTACACCTATTCCATTGTACACAATGACCTAATACCATTAAAATTATAGCAATTCCTCTTGCAATGTCTAAAAACCTATATTTTTTATTTTCCATAACATATCAATTCTTTCACAAAATATCTACACATATAGTATTTTATAATACTAGTTCAATATACTCAAGTATTTTTTCATAATATTTCCCGTCATAATATTTCATAATATTTATATAAAAATATAAAAATAAGTTGACAACTTCAAAATTTGTAGTATAATCTCAACTTAAACACTTTTTAAAAACTAAAAACTCCCTAGGTCTTTATATATAAAGGTTTAAGGAGTTT
>CANRQG010000122.1 GCA_947632735.1 uncultured Bacilli bacterium
GGTTCGGTCGCGGCGGCTATTGCTACGGTGGGGTATTGGCAGGTCAGTTCTACTTCGATGGGGGCACTGGTGGCGTGGACACCAACGTCGGTTTCCGCCTCGTTCTCGCAGTTTAGTAATTTGGACGTAGTTCAAATTACTACTTCATTTCTTAAAATTTAAAGTGTCATTCCCGCTTTTTTTCACGGGAATGACACGGATGAAAATTATGGCATTTATTAAATGCTTCTTGATTAATATTTGAGAATGCATAATTAGATAAATGTAGGTTATAAGTTGTAAAAACTAACTTTTTTGGTTTCCGAATGTCTTCTCTTTACGCTGACAATTCGAACTTCGTTGACTCTACGAACCCGTGGTTCAATCGCGGCGGCAATTACAACAATGGAGTATTGGCAGGTCAGTTCAACTTCAATAGGAACACTGGTGGCGTGAACACCAACATCGGTTTCCGCCTCGTTCTCGCAGACTAAAATATAAAAGTATAAACTTCGTTATAATATGTTAGCAAGTAATAAAATCACGCTATTACGCTATTGTGTTTAAGGACTTTATTGTAATGTTTATTTTAGAAACTTATAACCTATCTACTTAGTAGATAAAAAAATTAATAAAATATTTGGGTAAGTAGTAAAATGATGAAAATCCGAATATTTGGAAAAGTAGTAATCACTACTTTTTTTGATAAAATTTGTTAAGGGGGCATAAATATATGAGCAAAATATATTCTAAATATCTAGAATTAAAAAAACAAGATACAAATAAGTTATACCTATTTAAAGCAGGTAAATTCTATATTTTTCTTGGTGATGATTGCGATTTTATAAACAATTATGTAGTTTTAAAGAAAGTAAAATTTTGTAACGAAACATATAAATGTGGCTTTCCAGAAAATGTTTTGGAGCAATATTTAAGAGTCTTTAAAAATCATAATTTGGATATAGTCGTAGTAACAGATTTAGAATTGACCAAAGATGATGACATTTATAATTTTGTGAGTAAAATTGACATTAATAATATAACTCCTTTAGAAGCCCTAGAAAAGTTAAGCGTTTTAAAGGAGATGATTTTAAATGGCAAAAAATGTTGAAGAAACTAGAATTTATCAGATTTATATAGATTACATTTCTTATATTGAAATGATTACTGAAAAATATCCTAACTCTACTAAGACCGCTATAGTTAGTAGTATAAAAAAATATTTATATAATGGTATGGAGAATATTTTATGTGCTTATAAAGCTTTTGAAAAGAAAGATAAGTTATTATATTTAAATCAGCTCGATATTAATCTTAAAATGCTTAAAGTTTTAGCAAGAGTTTCTTATAAGAAAAAATATATTAACATAAAGAATTATGAAGCTTGGAGTAGAAAAATTAATAAAGTTAGTACTTCTCTTGGTGGTTGGATAAATTCGTGTCTAAAACAATAAAAAATTGTTTTTATGAGAAACTTACTTTTGAAAAAATGCTTGAAGCAAATAATAGAGCAAGAATTGGTAAAGTTAAGAAAAAAGAAGTAATTATTTTTGAAATGGATTTAGAAACTAATATTATTAAGATTATAGAAGAGATTAAGAATGGAAACTATTATTTTGGTAAGTATCGTTCTTTTATTATATATGAGCCAAAAGAAAGAATTATAAAATCTCTACCATATAGAGATAGAGTAGTTCATCAATGGTATGTAGAAGAATTTATTAAGCCATATTTTCTTAAAAGATTTATAAAAGATACTTATGCTTGTTTGGATGGCCGAGGTACCCATCACGCTGTTTGTGCTCTTCAAAAGAAAATGCGTTTAATGAAAAAAGAACATCAAAGTTATTATGTATTAAAATGTGATATTAAAAAGTATTTTTATAGCATAAATAAGACAATATTATTAGACATTTTACAAAGTAAAATGTCTGATAAAAAGTTATTAGAATTTAGCAAAAGAATATTAGATGATGGACAAAATATCGGAATACCTATTGGTAATTTTACCAGTCAATATTTTGCGAATATATATTTAAATGAACTAGATTATTTTATTAAAGAAAATTTAAGAGTAAAAAATTATGTTAGGTATATGGATGATTTTGTTTTACTTGTTTCAGATAAAGAAGAGGCTAAAAGATTACTTGCTTTGATAGGAGAATATTTACAGAATCGATTACAATTACAATTAAATGCTAAGAGTAAATACTTTTTAAATAAAAAAGGCATAGATTTTTGCGGTTATAGAATATTTGAAACTCATATTTTACTTAGAAAGAGATTTAAAAATAAGATAAGGAAAAAGTTTAAATTATGGAAATATCTAATTGATAATAATAAATTTATTTATTCAAAATTTTTATTAAGTGTAAATTCTTGTAAAGGACACGCTAGTCATTGTAATTCTCATAATTATATAAATAAATTTGATAAGAAAATTGATGATTTAATTTCTAATAAGAAAATTGAAAAATAGTTTTAATAAAAAAACTTTTTACTATTTTTGTAAAAAGTCTACTACAAATTTTAGAAATACTTAATTAGTTTGGGATACTATTTTCCTTCATTTTTAGAAAGCGAAAGGTATTTACTATGCTTATTATTGCAAATTTAATAATATTAATGAAAATAGTACGTAACTTATGACAATTAAGTATTTCTCTTTTTGTGTGCAAGATTTTCTTGCTAATAAAGACTCTCAAGCTCATTACTATCATTTTATTTCTCTTCATCATTATGATAGTAGTAATAAAAATATGACACTCAGTTTGCATTGAGTGTCAACTCTAAACTTTTAGAGGCGACATTCACTTCTGAATTGAATGTTTCCTCTTTTTTTATTTTATGCAAGTTTACTTGCTAGATACATAATAACATAAAGTTGCAAAAATTTTCAAGTGGAAAGCTTTTCTTGACAATACCCGTCGGGGGGGGGGTATAATCTTATTAATAAAAAATAAAAACTGTGCAAGAAAAGTTGGTGGAAAATGAAAACAAATATAAAAATAAT
>CANRQG010000123.1 GCA_947632735.1 uncultured Bacilli bacterium
AATAAACATAAAACTTGCATTTATGAAGCCAAAGTATTAAAATATGGTATGTAATTTTAATAGTCTTTGAGGTGAAGAAAATGATTCAAGTAAATAATGTAAGTTTAAAATTTGGTAAAAGAACACTTTTTGAAGATGTTAATATAAAATTTACTAATGGTAATTGCTACGGACTTATTGGCGCTAACGGAACTGGTAAATCAACTTTTTTGAAATTATTAAGTGGTGAGTTAGAAACAACTACTGGAGAAATTGTTATTAGTAAGAATGAAAGACTTTCTATTTTAAAACAGGACCACTATGAATATGATGATAAACGTGTTTTAGATGTAGTTATAATGGGAAATAATAAGCTTTACCAGATAATGGAAGAAAAAAATAAAATGTATGAACAAACAGAATTTTCTGAAGAAGATGGAATGAAGCTTGCTAATTTAGAAGCTGAATTTATGGAGCTAGATGGTTGGAATGCTGAAGCAGATGCGGCTACTTTATTAAATAATTTAGGTATTCCAGTTAGTCATCATTATTTAGAAATGAAAGAATTACCTGTTAAAGAACGTGTTAAGGTTTTATTAGCTCAAGCTCTTTTTGGTAACCCTGATATTTTGCTTTTAGATGAGCCAACAAACTCTCTTGATTTAGATGCTATTAGGTGGTTAGAGGAATTTTTAATTAATTTTAATAATACAGTTATTGTTGTTTCACACGATAGGCATTTTTTAAATAAGGTTTGTACGCATATTGCTGATATTGATTATGGTAAAATTAAGTTATATATTGGTAATTATGACTTTTGGTATGAGTCTAGTGAGCTTTTACAAAGACAAATGAGGGAGTCTAATAAAAAGAAAGAAGAAAAGATAAAGGAACTTCAATCTTTTATTGCTAGATTCTCAGCTAATGCTTCAAAGAGTAAACAAGCAACTTCTCGTAAAAAAATGCTTGAAAAAATTCAATTAGATGAAATCGTTCCTTCATCAAGAAAGTATCCATATATTGATTTTAAAATCGAAAAACCAGTTGGTAAGGAGATTTTAAAAGTTGATAATTTAACTAAAGTAGTCGATGGTAAAAAGGTTTTGGATAAGGTATCTTTTACTATTTTAAAGGGTGATAAGGTTACTTTCTTAGCTGAAGATGATATGTCTAAGACTATTCTTTTTAATATTTTAGCTGGCAAAGAAAAATTTGATAAGGGAACTATAGAGTGGGGTAAAACTATTAATTATGGTTATCTTCCTCAAGATAATACGGAGTATTTTAATAGTGATAAGAATATTATGGAATGGATAGGTAGTTTCTATGATATTAAAGATGAAACAGTTCTTCGTAGTTTTTTAGGAAGAATGCTTTTTACTAAAGAAGATGTTTTTAAAAAGGTTAATATTTTATCTGGTGGAGAAAAAGCAAGGTGTATGCTGTCAAAGATTATGTTGGAAGAGCCAAACTTTTTAATACTTGATGAGCCAACTAATCATTTGGATTTGGAAAGTATTACTTCTTTAAATAAGGGACTTTTAAATTTTCAGGGAGAAGTTTTATTTACTTCGCGTGATTATGAACTTAATAGTACTGTTGCGAATAGGGTTATTGAGATTACTAATGAGGGAAAGATAATTGATAGAAGTATTCTATATGAGGAGTATATTGAAAAGTAAGAATTAAAAAGATATATCTAATCTTTAATGGTTAGATATATCTCTTTTTTATCCTATGAATCGTTTAATAATTAACAAAATGATGATTATTAGTAAAAGGGCTATAATAATTGTAAGATAAATCATTTCTCTTTTGTCCATTAAAATCACACTCCTTATTAAAGTATAAAGTAGGATACTTAGTATTATTTAAGTATATCCAACATTATAATAACAAATTTAGTACAGGAATGCAATAGTGAAAGTTACTTTTTTAGTACTTTTAAATATAAAAAATCAATCTTGGAGTAGGATTGATTTTTTATATTTTTCTTTCAACTTGCTTAACTTGGAATTCTTCTTTTGTTTTCTTATTTCTAAAAATTATTTCAAAGCCACAAATGTTCGCAATTCTTTCAATGTTTTCAAAGTTTATATCAGTTTTTTCTCTTTCATAGTCTGAAATAGTTGTTCTACCAATGTTTGTCAGAAGAGATAGTTTTTCTTGACTTATATTGTTTGTCTGTCGCATATATTTTAGAGTTTTACCTATCATAATTGTCACCTCTAAATAATTGTCGCAAATTTCCACATTATAATCTTGACTTGTGGAAAAACTCGACATATAATTATGATAGTGGAGATATTCCACAATATGGTGGCTATTATTAGTTATAACCTAAGTAATAATTGGCTATTCATCTTTAAATAAAGATTTAACAAAAAGAATGTACTTTTTATTAAATATATGAATTCTTGTTTTTCGTTGGTGAATTATATAGAAAGTTAAAGTAGGTGAGAAGTATGAAAAAGAAAAACTTTCATAAATATATAACTGGATGTGTTATTGGAATAGTTTTAGTAGGAGTCATTTCTGTTTATGCAGTTGATACAATAATCGATAGTAAGGAAGTTAGTTATAATAATGGAACAAGTAAGGGAAGTTATGATAATGTGCAAGATTCAATTGATGAGTTGTACAAGAGATACAAAGATTTATCAGGAGAACAAGATACCCTTTATACTGAAACAATTTTAAATGGAGCGGACCCAGTTCTAGGAAAAGGAATGACTCCAGTAACGCTAGAAGATGATGGCACAGTAAAATACGCTAATCTTTATACACCGTGGTACAAGTATGCAGCTAAAAGATGGGCTAATGCTGTACTACTTGTAAAGGAACCAAGTAAACAATATAAAACAGGAGATACTATTTTAGAAAAAGATATAGAAAGCTATTTTGTTTGGATACCTAGATATAGTTATAAGATATGGGATAT
>CANRQG010000124.1 GCA_947632735.1 uncultured Bacilli bacterium
GCTGAAGAGGCGCCCCTGCTAAGGGTGTAGGTCGGGCAACTGGCGCGAGAGTTCAAATCTCTCCTACTCCGCCATATTGTATACAAACCTTTTTATAAGGTTTTTTATTTTTTTCATAGAAAAAGAACTTCAGTATTTCTTATACTAAGTTCTTTATTTTTTATTGTAAGTCTGCTAACTCTTCATTAGTTTTTGCATCATATCTTTCTGGTTGTTGTTCCTCCATTGTATCTTCTTCTTCATCGTCGTCATCATCTAGATATGCCACTGGTACTTTGTTGTCATCATATTCTAAATCAAGCTTTTCTTCTCCTGACCAGTCGTCTGTTTCTAACTCTTCTACTTCATCATTTTCATTATTTTGTTTTCTATCTAAATATGCTTTAGCTCCTATTCCTGCAGCTGCGGCTGCACTCAAACCAGCTATTACTGGTATTATTGTTCCTTTGCCTTTAGATGTTGATGATGTTATCGGCTCTGATGACGATGGTATCTTTGTGTAATTATCTTTTATTACATCTTCTATTGAAGTTGGTGCATCATCTAACACTTCTATTGGACTTTCTGTAACATCAGTAATTCCATCCGTTCCTTCCAGACTTGTTGAAACTGTATCACTATATCCATCACTAGAACTGTATCCTCCACCACTATGATAATTATCACTTCCGGAACTTGCTGTTCCCTGTTGATTTAGTGAATGGCTTGGTGTAGGTGTAGTACTATTATCACTTGGTGTTTCTTGTGGTGTTGTATTTTGACTTGGTGTACTAGATGTTTCATTTTGATTATCACTTGGTGTTGATGTATCAGGCGTTTTACTAGTGTCATTGTTTTGAGTGTCAGATTCTTCTTTTTGACTATCACCTTCAGTTGGAGAATCATCAAGTTCACCAAACACCTCATCAGCATCAACAGGTTCATCATCGATTTTCTCATTTTCAATATCTTCACTCTCATCAACAAGTTCTTCAGAATCTTCAGCATCAGAATTATTATTATTTTTCTTTTTCTTCTTTTTCTTACTTGAATCAGAAGAAGAATCTGATGAGGTTGATGTACCACCTCCAGTAGAACCTGATGTACCTCCACCACCTATAGAACTTGAAGCTCCAATGACAGTTGCAATTGATGATACCTCACCAGTACCAATATCTTTATCACTAAAATCATAATCATCAGCCTTTATAAGACCTAAATTCTTAGTTTTTACAGCCATTACAAACCTATTATAAGAAGTAAAATAATCTTCAATAATTTTTCTAAGCGATGAAAAATCAATGCTACCTAAAAAATTATCGTGTTTACTACTAAGCTCTTCCAATACAGAAACCATATAATCATAATCCGATAAAATTGTTTGAACGTTTTCCATATAATTCATTAATTTTAGCGCTGAATTCATTACAGCATCTTTATCAACAGAAATAGTAGGAGTAATAAGATTACTCCACTTTAAAAAAGAAGCACTAGAATTGCTAAAAGCCTGAGTCTTTGAATTATCTAAATTTTCTTGTGTTTCTGATTTATAATCACTTGACATATAACGTACCACCTTCCACTTTTTGCACTTGACTTATGCATTCACTAACAAGTTCCTTTTTCTTATTATATTTATCTCTATATTGTATTAATTGATAATAGTAATCAGTATAAAAATCATATACGGAAGCCGCAGGAACATCCGCAGCTTTTTTAGCATTATAATCATTACAATTACTTTGTGCCTGATTTTGTTGATAATTAATACCTTCCTGTAAATCTTGAAGCCTTCGAACAATTTTACTATTTAAACTATATAACTCTTCCAATACCTTTCTTCGTGCAAATTCCTTAGTTTGACTTACAAATTCTTCAATATTTTCCTGTAAACTATCTGCACTCTCTACTAAAACTTTTGCATTTTCATTAAATTTTGCTTCTCCATATTCTTCATATGCACTTTCACTAAGTCCATATTCCATTTCTCGGCTAATTTCATCCTTTTGTATATTGGCTTTGCTAGAAATACGTTTCATAGTAGCATCCACATTTTCTCTAACAACATCCATTAATTTTATTATTTCATTTGGATCAGTATCAGCAGTTATAGTCATATGCATTTTTTCCTTCCATCAGATTCAAATATCCTAATAATTCTATAAAAAACAGTACTTAAAATTTCTATTTTAACTGACATACACTATTCACCATTCCATATATTTAATCTATTCTTGACGTCTTCTAACTTAGACTGAAGCATTTGCATATTGCTCATATATTCATTATATCTATGACAATAGTAAGATGGTTCTCTTTTTTGATCGTGCTCAGCATTCCATTTAGCAGCCTCATTATCAGCATAAGTTACACGCTTACCAATATCAAAAATTTTTTCTTCAATTTCACTTAATAATTTTCTTAATTCCTTAACTATCTGTTTCTTAACAAGAAGAATTGATTTATTTTCAAAATTACTAAACTCATTAATCAAGTTATTAGCACTTTCTACTAAAGCATTTGCTTCTGCATTAAATGGTGAAGCACCATTTTCAATATATGCATCTTGACTGAGACCATAATTTAATTCTGCTTCTAGTTGACCAAGTTGTGAACTTACACTAGGTTTGATTTTATTAGTCAAAGTTTCTTCAATAGTATCCATAACATCTTGGTGCAACTTAATTATTCTATCTGGATCAGTATAAGCTGATATAATCATACATTTATTCTCCTTTTTATTTTTTTAATGTATTGTAAATAAAGCAATATACTTTACTTACAATACACTGAAAAACAGTGTATCTA
>CANRQG010000125.1 GCA_947632735.1 uncultured Bacilli bacterium
CCTGGGGGGGGGGTATTATTTTATTAGAAAGAAAATAAGAATTGTGCAAGAAAAAGTTGGTGAAATAATATGAAGAAACTAAAAGAAAGTACAAAAATAATATTGGGTATGGCAGTAGGTCTGGTGCTATCGACAGCTTCTTATGTTCTAGCACAAACATTAATAAATAGTAAAGATGTAGTCTATGAAGACAATTCTAATTTAATGGCTGATAATGTGCAAGATGCGATAGATGGCACCTGTTCGAAGATAGATACAAGATTATCAGATATTGAAGATAAGCTTTATACAGTTAAAAAAATTAATGGTTCTAAAGTATTTACTTCATCAAATACAACTTTATCTTATACTGGGCTATCTATTGAATTACCAGCGAAATCATATTGTAGTATTACTTTAAATTCTAGTTATACTTATGGTTATGCGACCACTCTTATGCTTACTGACTCTGCAACTGCTGGCTTTAGCAGTAGAGTAGCCAGTAATACGCTTGGTAAACCTGATGATTCAAATGTGGGTCCTGAGGTTTTAAATTGGAGCATTTCTGTATCATATAGTACATATACTGAAAAAGCAACTACAATATATGCCTGGGCAAAATATACTGATGTTGGTAATAATACATTATATTATGATGGTTTTTGTGCCACCAAGTACAAACAGTGAAAAGAAAATGTGTTTAAATCGCTTGATAAAATGTACTTTTTATGTTATTACGTATTTAGCAGGGAAACTTGCATAAAATAAAAAAGGAACATTCAATATTTCAGTGTTGGGTGTTACTAAATAGTTTGTGTAGCACCTAATTCAAGCTGTTTTATTAGGTGCACTTTTAATTTAGAATTACAAAAAGTAATACTATAAGTAAAAGGATGATAATGATTAAAGCAAAGATTAAAAAATCTTTTTTGCTCATCAGGCATCACCATTCTATAAAGATAGAGGTAGCACCAAACTATTTAAATGTTCCCAATAAATTTATACTATAATGAATATTTTAAAACGACAATGGTTTGTTTCTTTTTTGTACAAAAAGAATTGTGCTTTGTTGAAAACTTTTCTTGACAATACCCGTCGGGGGGGGGGTATACTTTTATTAACAAAAATAAAAAACTGTGCAAGAAAAAGTTGGTGAAATAATATGAAGAAACTAAAAGAAAGTACAAAAATAATATTAGGTATGGTAATAGGCTTAATACTATCAACAGCTTCTTATGTTTTGGCTGATAGTATAATAGATAGTAAAAGTGTTTTTTATAAAGATAATTCAGGTCTAGCTGTAAATAATGTGCAAGATGCGATAGATGGTACTTGCACTAAGTTTTCTAAACAAATAGATACTTTTTTAGATAAGGTTTATCCAATAGGAAGTGTTTATATAAGTACAACCTTAGATACACCAGCAAAGGTAAAGACAGCTATAGGTGGAACTTGGGAAGTCTACGGAAAGGGACAAACTCTAGTAGGTGTAGATACAGCACAAAATGAATTTAAAACAGTAAATACTACTGGAGGAGCTAAATCAGTATCTTATACCCCAAAAGGAACAATAGGAAGTACAGGACTTAATATTAATCAAATACCAAGTCATACCCACGATATAAGCCATACTCATACAACCCCACAAACTAATACAACGACTATGTCTTTAACAGCTAAAGAAGCCGGTCTACATCAGCACGATGTAATAAGTGTTCACGGGAATTTATATACCGATTTTTTACAAGAAACTGGTAATAGAACTACTGTAATGACAGCAGGATGGTTTCAGGCTACTAGTTATGCTAATACATTTCATACCGATTCTTCTGGTAAGCACACTCACGATGTTACTGGAACAGTAACAGTACCGGCAATGACAACAGATTCAATAAGTAAAACATCATCGGGTGCCACAGGTAAAGGTACAACAAGTGATGGGCACACACATAGTTTTACGGGAACAGCTGATAGTATAAATAATCTTCAACCATATATAACTGTTTATATGTATAAAAGAACAGCATAGGATTAAAGATAAATATAATTATAAGTGATTTGCACTTGAGATACTTTCGAAGCCTCAAGTCATTTTATTTTTATAAAGAAAAGAATATTAATATATAAATTATAAAAAGTACCTCAACAACCACACTTATAATGGTATTAGTTTTCTTTGCCCTATTTCTACTTGACAATTAATTTTTACTATGATAGTTTTAAACTATAAAGAATTAAGGGCAGTGAAGATGTATGAAAAAAATAATTAAAAATAATACTTTTAAAGAAGTAATTGATATTTTTATGTTAACACTAGGTACAATTATTTCTTCTTATGCAATTGAAGCTTTTTTAATACATAATAATATTCTAGATGGTGGTGTTACAGGTATGTCTATTATCGTATCTAAATTAACATCTATTCCTCTAAGTTTCTTAGTATTAATAATAAGTATTCCTTTTTTCTTTGTAGGTTTTAAAAACTTAGGTAAAGGCTTTTTATTTAGATCCATTTATACAATGCTTCTTTTTTCTTTATCTTTAAGCTTGTTTGAGTTAATTGAACCCGCTACAGAAGAGATGCTTCTTGCTACAGTTTTTGGTGGTATTTTATTAGGTGTTAGTACTGGTTTAGTAATAAGATTTGGTGGTTGTCTAGATGGCAGTGAATCTGTTGCTTTAGTCTTAAGTAAAAATACTAATCTTTCTGTTGGACAAATTATCTTAATTTTTAATTTAATTATTTATTCAATAGCTGGTTTTATCTTTGGTTTAGATAGTGCAATGTATTCTTTATTAAC
>CANRQG010000126.1 GCA_947632735.1 uncultured Bacilli bacterium
GAATAAACTTTATGAGTTTGGTGATGTAATTATGGAAAATGATGCTATTTTTAATACTTTTAAGACTTTTGTTAATTAATTTTCTATAGAAGAAAATTGTGCGTTAACGAAAGCAAAGCTTTCGACGCACACATGTGCTTCGCAAATATGCATAATCTGCCTATAATGCTTTTAATAATAAATTTTATCTTTTTTGCTTGTATTTAACATAATATTATGGTATAATTATATATATTAAAATTTATTAAAGAAAGGAGTTTTTACTATGTTTGTAGTAGAAACTGACCGGCTTATTTTAAAGTCGGCTACGACAGATGATGCACAAGCTTTGTTTGACATTTTTAGTGAAGACATAATTCAGAAGTACATACATCTTAATTGTTCAGATGTTAATACTCTTTCTAATGAGATACAGGGGTATCTTTACAGAAAAGATGAATTTTTTTTGAAGATTATTGATAAATCTTCTAAAAAAGTTATCGGAGCTATTATTGCTTCGAAAACATCTAACAGCATTCTGAATGTTGCGTATTTCATTTCCGGTCCTTTCCAGAATCAGGGTTTTATGCATGAAGCTCTTAGGGCTTTTGTTAGAGATCTTTACAATGATATTGACTATAATTTTTTGAGATTAGAGTTCACTATCAAGAAAGATAATATTCCCTCAAACAAGGTTATGGAAAAGTCTGGTGCAAAACTTTACAGAGAACTCAAGGACGATAATATTTATCGGATAAAAATTGAGCCTCTGGAACTGCTGTAGTTCTTTAATTTTAACGGGTTGTAATTTATTTACAACCTGTTTTTTTGTAACTTTTTTTATTTTTTTTCATATTATATTTTATATTTGTTGTAATTATTTTCTAATGTTGTTTTTATTTAATTAAGTTTTTCTAGGCTTATTTTTATTTAATTCAAATTTGAATGGGGGTTTTTGTAAATGTATTCTAGTTTGGTTTCTACTAATGTTAGTTATTCTTATAATGTTTTAATGAGTGATATTAATAATTTGAAAATGGCTTTTCCTTTTTTAAATATTGGGTATATTGGTAATAGTGTATTGGGTAAAAAAATTCCTTATATTCAAATTGGTAATGGTGAAAAACAGGTTTTTTATGCTTGTTCTTTTCATGCTAATGAGTGGATTTGTTCTCCTCTTGTTATGAAGTTTATTGAAGATTTTTGTAGGGCTTATGTTAGTAATTCTTCTATTTTTGGTTATGATGCTAGTTCTATTTTTAAAAGTTCTTCTATTTTTATTGTTCCTATGGTTAATCCTGATGGTGTTGACCTTGTTACTGGTACAATTGATACTAATAGTTTTGCTTTTTTGAATGCTAAAAAAATTGCTGATGGTTTTCCTAATATTCCTTTCCCTGATGGTTGGAAAGCAAATATTAAGGGTGTAGATTTAAATTTGCAGTTTCCTGCTCGGTTGGGAAAATGCTAGGGAAATAAAGTTTTCACAGGGTTTTACTAAAAATGCTCCTCGTGATTTTGTTGGGAATGCTCCTTTAGTTGCTCCTGAAGCTAAAGCTGTTTATGATTTTACTTTACAACATAATTTTAAGTTGGTTGTTGCTTTTCATACTCAGGGACAGGAAATTTATTGGCAGTTTCAAGATTATGCTCCTATTAATGCTTTTTCTATTGGTGAAGCTTTTTCTAATGTTAGTGGTTATGAGTTAGCTGATGTTCCTTATAATTCTAGTTTTGCGGGTTACAAAGATTGGTTTATTCAAGATTATAATTTACCTGGTTTTACTATTGAGGCAGGTTTAGGTGAGAATCCACTCCCTATTTCTCAGTTTGATGAGATTTATAATAATATTATTGGTATTTTTGTATTAGGGGTGGTTTTATAAATTTTCATTTATTTCATCTATCCAACTATCATCATCACTCTCAAATTTCTCAATAAACTTTAAAATGTTGGTGCTAGATAGTTCTTCATCATTTGTAGATAAGGTTTTTACATTTTCTTTCATTACATCATAATTTTCTCTTTTGATTTTGCTAAATAATTCTTTTCTTTGGTTATCTGTTGCTTTGTAATTTTGTATTCCTGTTAGTTCTTCTATATATTTAGCATTTACAGACTTGCTTTGGCTAGTTAATTTTATTTTTGCAAAATGTGAAAGTATGATTTGCATTGTACATGGATTTCCAAATATAACAATGTTATCTGCAACATTTGCTTCATGAAATTCATTTATCTTTTGCTTTATTTCTTTATACTTTTCAGATGGTCCTTTATCTGTATCACAAAATATTAATACTAATGAATATGAATCTGATTGGAATTTTTCTTGATATCTTGCAATAATAGTATTTATTGACTTAGCGTTAACCGTTATAAAATCATACTTATCTGAAAAAACAGCTTTATTTTTTAATGCTTCAATATAATCTAATTCCTCATACCCTTCACAGATAATACAAATTTTCTTTCCACTATACTTTATCATCCATATCAACCTCCAATAGTGTAGAAATTAAATCTGGATCTGGTATAGCTCCAAATGCTCCCTTGCTATATCTATCTTGTATGTCTGTAGTATCTCTAATACCTGCTTGATCATAGCTAAATTCTCTTAATGAATATAATTCTGTTCCATTATCGTTCTTATCTGTAAACCAAATTTGCTCTTTTCTAAACATTTTTTTACAA